>JBFGBS010000096.1:0-7008 GCA_041567475.1 Arthrobacter sp. | reverse complement strand
CCAAGAAGGGTGCGCTCTCCCTGAGCCTCGGCACCGGGTGGGCTAAGTCCCTGAGCTTCACCACGGGCCAGTGTCCGGTGATGAAGTACAACCGCGGGCTGATGATGGCGATCCTGCATGACAAGGTCAGCATCGCCAAGAACGTCAACGCCAAGGCCATCCCCTTGGAAGAGGCACCGCAGGGCTACGCCGAGTTCGACGCCGGTGCGGCACAGAAGTATGTCCTGAATCCCAACGGCTACCTGAGCTAGCCAGAGGGGTTTGAAAATCAGCGGCGTTGCCCTGCCGGGCCGGGGATCCGGCACCGGGCAGCGCCGCTGACCCCTGCAACTTTTCAAATATTCCTGCTCCCGTTTGCACATTGTTTACCCAATGTCTGGTTGGATGGTGGTTACTGAGAGGGACACTGGAGGCACCGCCCCCACCCAACCAAGAAGGCAGCAATGGAGCTCATCGAGGCCGAACACCCCCGGCCACGGCACTTTTTACTTCATCTGAGCGACCCCCATCTTCTGGGGGGTCCGCAACCTCTCTATGGTGCGGTGGACAGCGATGCCCTGCTCAAACAGCTCTTCGACGAAGTCCTGGCCTCCGGGGCGCGCCCCGAGGCCGTGGTTTTCACCGGGGACCTTGCTGATCAAGGCGAAGCGGAAGCCTATGCCAAACTCCGGGCCATTGTTGATCCTGCGTGCAAAGCCCTGGGTGCCAAAGTCATCTGGGCCATGGGGAACCACGATGACCGGGGCAACTTCCGTGCCGGGCTGCTGGATGAGCCCGCCGACAATGCACCGGTGGACCGCAGCTATTTCATCAACGGCCTGCGCATCATCACCCTGGACACCTCGGTGCCGGGTTTTCATCACGGTGACCTGAGCGAGGCCCAACTTGACTGGCTCGCCGCCGAACTCGCCACGCCGGCCCCGGACGGCACAATTCTGGCACTCCACCACCCGCCGGTCCCGTCCGTGCTGGACCTTTCGGTCCTCGTCGAGCTCCGCGGCCAGTCCGCGCTGGCCGGTGTGCTGCGGAACTCCGACGTCCGGACAATCCTGGGCGGCCACCTGCATTATTCGACGACGGCCATGTTCGCCGGCATTCCCGTCTCGGTCGCCTCTGCCACCTGCTACACGCAGGACCTGAATGTCCCCGTCGGCGGGACGCGCGGACGCGATGGCGGTCAGGCGTTTAACCTGGTCCATGTCTACGAGCACACGATTGTCCACTCGGTGGCGCTTCTCGGCGACACTCCGGACGTCGGCGAAAAGGTACCGGCCGCGGAAGTGCAGCGAAGGCTGGCCGAGGCCGGAGTCAGGATTCCGCGCAAGGCCAAGCTTGAGGACCCGGCCACCACCGCGGGAGCCCGCCGGCTTAGGGCCCTCAACTAGCGGTCGCTGCGGCCTGCGCGCGCCTCCCGGAAAGGGAGGCGCGCCGGCCCTGGTGTCACTTCTCCCAGGGTGCCTTGAGGGGGTAGTACTTCTCCAGGAAATCAACCACCAATTCGGCGCGCTCCTCGGCGGGTACCTCGGGGAAGCTACCGTCGTTGAGGCAGAAGAAATCCATGTTCCGCTTGGCGAGCAATTTGGGCAGGTAGTTCAGGCCGGCCCGGGCGGTCGTATCGACGTACCGGACCTTCGCTGCGGTCTGGGTGACGGCGTGGCCGGTGAGCAGCGCGTAGTAGTGGTAGAACGAGTTGGTCACCGAGATGTTGTCCGCCGCCCGGAAGGTGCTCGCGGCGGTCTTGGCGAACTCTGCCGGGAACTCCCGCTCCATCGTGGCTACGACGCTGCGTCGCAGCGGTGCCGCCGTGTGTTCCAGGTGCCGGGTGGTGATCCGGCCGAAACGTTCCCGGAGGAGCTTGCGGTTGACGCGGGCGGCATTCTCGAAGCCGCTGCGTTCGGCGTCGTTCTCGCCCAGACCGATCCGCGTCTCCGCCTCGATGAACTTGGTGATGCCGCCCGGTGTGAAGAACATGTCCGGCCCGACGGCCCGGCCGAAGAACATGTCGTCATTGGAATAGAGGAAGTGCTCCGAGAGGCCGTCGATGTGGTGGAGCTGGCATTCCACCGCCTGCGAATTGTGGGTCGGCAGCACCGACGGGTCCGCGAAGAATTCCTCGCTGCGGACGATCGTCACGCCCGGGTGGTCGGCCAGCCAGGACGGGGCGGGCGAGTCCGTGGCAATGAAAATCCGCCGGATCCAGGGCGCAAACATATACACGGAGCGCAGCGCGTACTTGAGTTCGTCGATCTGGCGGAACCGGGCCTCGTGGTCATCGCCTTCGCCCACCACGACGCCGGCCATGCGGGCCCGGCGGGCAGCAATGTATTCGGGGGAGGAACCGTCCACCCAGGAGAACACGAGGTCGATGTCGAAGCTGATGTCGCTCGCGTGGTCCGCGAACATGTTCTCGATGGTGGGCCAGGTGTGGCCGTAACGTTCCACGGTGCCGCGCACGGCATCCTGGGCGAGCATGGTGCGGCGGGTCAGTGAGTTCTCGATCGGCAGGATCAGCTGGTCGCCTTCAAAGCTCCACAGCTCCAGCTGCACCCCGGCGGAGGCTCCGAACTGGAGCCCGCCCTTGGGTTCCACCCGCGGCCGGTACAGCCGGAAGATCCGGGCCTGCCGGTTGGGAGAGAGTTCGCCATCCGATACCAGCACGGAGGACTTTTTCTTGGCGTCGACCGTCATGGAGTAGAAGGGTTCGTCGTGGCAGGCAGCCACCAGCGCGTTGCGCAGTTTCTTCCGGAGCTTCCAGTCCACCGCGATCACGGGGCGGTGGTTGTTGCCGCGGACCAGGAGGTAGTCGAGCCCGGCACCGTCCAGCACGGCCCGCAGGAACATCAGGTCTTCGACCATGGCCTGATACGGCGTGCGGTTCTCATTGATGAGCGCATACCGGCCTCGCCGGCGGACCACATCGGGCCGGGTCTCAAACCGCGCGACGGCGGCCGCCGACGTGACTTCGTCGTGGGCTTCGACCGACGCTTGTCCGCCGTAGTAAATCTCGTCCTGGATGAGTGCTTCAGTAATGGTTGTTCCCCGGCGTTCTTTGAGTGCGTTTGCTACCTACTTGCATGATAACGCCGGCCGCAAAATCGGCCGCCTGAAATCCGGCGTCGAGAACCGACGAGATGCCCGCCGGCCCGCCTGGCTCAGCGCGATCCGGCGCGCCTTTAGGCGGAGAGGGCGTCCAGCCAGTGGCGCAGGAAGGCGGCCCCGGCGTCGTCGTGGATCGTGTCCCCGTCCAGCCCGAGATCGGCAGCGGTGAGCACCTCGTACGGTTTCACCGGGATGCCGTCGGCAGGGCGCACATCCACATGCTTGACCGGGTGGTCGTTGTGGTGCAGCCAGTCGGCCATGGCGTAGTCCGTGCGGGAGTCGCCCACCGTGCGCCACGCCTGCGGGGTGATGCCCTGGGCCGCGAGCAGCTCCACAGCCCGGCTGGCGCCAAGATCCTTGCCGAGCCGGACCGATTCGATGTCCGTGGAGATGATGGTGGGATCCACGCGGTAGTCGATCCGGGCATCCGAATCGGGGGCGTGGTGGTCGAGGCGGACGACGCCCAGGCCGTGGCGGGTCATCAGCTCCATGGCGTCAGCGTCAAAGAGCTCCTGCTCTGCGAGGTAATCGGAGCTGTCGACCTCGATGTGTTGCTCCACGGAGACCATCGCGCGTTTTGTTTCGTCGAAGAACATGTGGGCCGAGTAATCCTCGGCCACCAGGCGGCGCACGTCGTCTCCGAAGGGGCGCGGGATAGCAAGCTCCTCATCGACATGGACCGGTCCGGGGCCGGCTGCGGTGTAGCTGAACCAGACGGCGCCCTTCTCACAAACGGCGTGGATGACCGTCTCTGCCGGCATGCCGGCGGCGATCATGGGCTCCATGACCTGCTCGCGGATGAAGGCGTCCGAACGGCCGGTGTTGAAGATTACCGGGATCCCCGCGGCGGCGAGGGCCAACAGGTCGGCGATAATGGCGGGCTGGACATCACGCGTGACCGGACTCGCCACCGGACCGTCGACATCAAGCAACAAGGCCAGTGGGGGAGTCAGCGGGGGCCGGGCGGCTGAGGTCTCAGGAGAAGTCATGTTTCCATTCTGTCAGCCCGTCGATCCCCGTGCAGGTGTTTGTCGGGCAAAGCTGCAGTCCCGTGGTGAATGTGACATGTGCGTATTTTCTGTATGACAAAAGGTTTCTGTTTGGCCACAACCTCACTTAGGGCACGGGCGTGGATTCCTTTGCCAGCCTAAGTTCCCTAGGCTGGCACAGTGATATTTAAAGCTGTGGGCGAGGGACGCCCGTACCCCGACCATGGTTACAGTACGCCGCGCGACTGGGCCGCGCTGCCGCCCCGGCCGGTCCGCCTCGATGAACTGGTGACTACCAAGCGGACCCTGGACCTTGAAGCCCTTCTCGCGGAGGATTCAACCTTCTTCGGTGACCTGTTTCCGCACGTGGTGCAATACCGCGGCGTCCTGTACCTGGAGGACGGCCTGCACCGTGCCGTCCGTACCGCCCTGCATCAGCGCACCGCCATCCACGCCCGGGTCCTGGTGATTGATGGCTAGAGGCCCGGACGAGCCACCCGCGCTTCACGGGCACCGCATTGTTACCGGCGCGGACCTGCGGGCCACCTTCGTGGAGCAGGATGACACCCTGGACAACCCCGTGCGGTTTCGCCGCAGAATCCTGCACGGGTCCGTCCTTGTGGCGCTCGGAAGCCTGGTCATCGCCGGGATCGTCGTCGCCCTGGCGATCATCAACGGCCAGCTGACAATCCCGACACCCGAGCGGAGCACGGCGGCGACTTCGCTCTGCCCGGCGGAAACGCATGAATACAGCCCGCCGGAAAGCGTCACCGTCAACGTCTATAACTCCACAAGCCGTCCGGGCCTGGCGCGGGGCGTGGCCGATGAACTCGCGGCCCGGAAATTCATGGTGGGCACCGTCGCCAATAAATCGAGCCGATTCCGCGGCGTAGCGCAGGTGGTCTCAGGTGCCGCGGGCCAGTCTGCGGCGTTGAGCGTCCAGCGCCAACTGCCGGGTTCCGACTACTTTCAGGACGGCCGGCCGGACGCCAGCGTCGACGTCATCCTGAGTGACGACTTCAAGGAACTGGCGACGCCGGAGCAAGTGGATCAGGGGCCCGGCCGGCTCAGCTGTCCGCGGGAGGACCGTCGCCTCGTTGACGACGTCAGCGGACCCCTCACACCCGCGGCGGCCGCCCGCGCAGGGTGACCCGAGGCGCTCACGGGCTTGGGCGCTACGCCGCCGGGTGGGCGCGGACGGGACGGCCCGCGGCGTCGAACCTGGCACCCGCGCCCAACTGGATGAACCGGACCGTGCGCCCTATCCGGGCCTCGACGTCGGACTCCGTCCCCTCGCCGTCGCCGCGCGCCGCGCTGGACGAGAGGGTGCCGTGGATGAGCTGCGCCAGCTGGACGATATCCGTTTCGGGCAGGTAGCCCTGGGCCATGCCGGCGCGCAGGATCCCTTGTAGGAGCACGCTGAGTTCACCCACGTGGTCGGCGAGCTTCGCGAAGGATGCCGGCGAAAGCACCGCGCCCATCGCCGGCCCGGGGGGCAGGTGCCGGCGGCTCAGGTCTTCGACCTGGGCGCGGACATACAGCGCCAGTTGTTCCACCGGGTTCTCGAGTCCCTGCAGGGATTCGCGCAGGTCCACGAGGAAGCGCTCGGTCTCGTCCAGGGCGTAGGCGATCAGCAGTTCTTCGATGTCCGCGTAGTAGTTGTAGACGGCGGTGCGCCCGATTTTGGCGTGGCGGGCCACATCGGTCATGGTCAGGCCCGGGAGCCCGTGGGTAAAGAGCAGTTCTCCGAACGCGGTCAGGATGCGGCGCTGGGTTTCGGCGCGTTGGGCGGCGTTACTCTCGGCCGAAATCCTAGGCATGCAGACACATTACCGCGATCTGTCAGCAAACTTCGGTTGCCGGCGTCGGCGTGGTTCCGGGAAGCCCCCGGCGGGCCTCAGGCTTCGCAGCCGTCCGGCCCGCACGCGCCGCCGGCATGCGCTGCGTCAGCGCCCGTCGCACCCGCCATCACGAGCGGATGGCTCTGCTGCCAGGCCTGTTCCAGGGCGCTGGTGAACGTTTCGGCCGGCTGGGCGCCGGAGAGCCCGAACCTCCGGTCGATGACGAAGAACGGCACTCCGGTGATGCCCAGCGCGCGGGCCTCGGCGACATCGCGGCGCACAGCGTCCGCATATTTGTCCGAGCTGAACAGTTCGGCGAGGTCCCCGGCGTCGAGGCCGAGTTCGAGGCCCAGCGCGGTCAGGTATTCCCGGCTGCCGAGGTCCTGGCCGTGCTCGAAGTGGCCGCTGAGCAGGGCCTCCTTGGCGGCGTCCTGCTTTCCGTGGGCCTCCGCGAGGTGGATGAGCCGGTGCGCGGTGAAGGTGTTGGCGACCACGACGTCGTCCAGACGGTACTTCAGTCCGTCACCGGCGGCCTGACCGGCGACGTGCTCGAACGCCTGCGCGACCTGGGCCGGCGCCATTCCCTTGCGGACGCTCAGGTAATCAACCGCAGTACCGTCGTAGTGCTCGGGGAGGCCGGGGTCCAACTGATAGCTGCGCCACTGCACCTCCACGGCGTCGCGGTGCGGGAAGGCCGCGAGGGCGGCCTCAAAGCGGCGTTTGCCGATGTAGCACCAAGGGCAGGCAATGTCGGACCAGATCTCAATCTTCATGCTCGCCACAACCCCCGCGCGTCCGGCGCCATTCCCTTGCGACCTGTCGGCTTGGTCACGCGGCCGGCGGTGCAGGGAGCGTCCGTTCCATCACGAAGTCGTGCTCCACCGTGGTCCCGAGAGTGAACGACTTGGTACCGACCGTGCGGAAGCCTGACTTCTCGTAGAACCGGATGGCCCGGGAGTTCTGGCTGTTGACCCCCAGCCACAGTCCCCGGGCTCCGGTGGTGCCGGCCCAGGCAATGCTGGCCCGCATCAGTTCAGCAGCGGCGCCCAGGCCGTGGTGTTCCGGGTGGACATAGCATT
>JBFGBS010000095.1:0-7019 GCA_041567475.1 Arthrobacter sp. | reverse complement strand
TGCTGCATTACCAGCCCAAGGTCAACCTCACGAGCGGGGAAATCGTCGGTGCCGAGGCCCTCATCCGCTGGGAGCACCCTGTTAAGGGCATGATCTTCCCGGATGCCTTTATTCCGCTGGCCGAGCACACGGGCCTGATCGGTCCGCTCACGAGCCACGTGCTGGATTCTGCGCTGGCCCAGGCCAAGACCTGGATCGATGATGGACGTCCCCTCATTGTGTCCGTCAATCTCTCCGCAAGGAGCCTGCTGGACGACGGGCTGCCGCAGCTGGTCGCTGATTCGCTGGCCAGGCATCAGGTCCCGGCCGGGCTGCTGGAGCTGGAAATCACGGAAAGTGCGCTCATGGCCGAGCCCGTTCGGGCCCAGCGGCTCCTCGAAATGCTCGCCGACATGGGCATCCGGCTCTCGATCGACGACTTCGGCGCCGGCTACACGAGCCTGGGCCAGCTCAAGAACCTGCCGGTGACAGAGATCAAGATCGACAAGTCCTTCATCCTGAATATGGGGCTGGAACCCAGCGATGCCCTGATCGCGCACAGCATCATCGACCTCGGGCACAACCTCGGAATGACAGTGCTCGCCGAAGGCGTGGAGACGGCCGAGGCACTCAGCCATCTGACCACCTTCGACTGTGACACCGCCCAAGGCTACTACCTCTGCCGGCCCGTCCCCGCGACGGCCTTCGACGACTGGCGGGCCTCATACGCACCGTCGGCGGACGGCCGGGCTTCCGCCGCGGGCGAACCCGTTACCCCAGCAGCGAATTAACCAGCCGCGCGGCCACCTTCGCGGTGCGGGCGTCAAGGTCGAACTCCGGGTTCAGCTCCGCCACGTCCACATGCAGCAGCTTCCCGCTCGCGGCAACCTGGCGGCACACCGCGTTAATCACCGGCAGCGGGACCCCGTAGGCGGCGGGCGCGCTCACGCCGGGCGCTACCGACGCCGGCAGCACGTCCAGGTCGATGGTCAGGTAAAGCGCGTCGACCTGCGCCAGGAACGCCGCCACGAACCTGCGCGTGTTCTCCGCCGAGCAGTCCTCGTCCAGTAGGTAGTCGACGCCGAGTTCCGCGGCGGCCCGGAACAAGGCCCGGGTATTGCCAGGCTCCGAAATCCCGACGACGGCGTAGCGGAGTTCGCGGCCCGCCGCCGCTTCCGCACGGGCCATCTGCCGGAAGGGCGTGCCGGAACTCGGAGCCGGTTCATCGCGGAGGTCAAAATGCGCGTCGAGGTTCAGGACGCCCACCCGCAGGCCCTCACGGACTGCCTGCGACCCGGCCACCCCCAGGTAACTGGCGAACGCGGTCTCATGCCCGCCGCCGAGCACCACGGGAAGCACTCCGGCGTCGAGCAGGTGCGTGACGGCCAGCCCGGCGCGGGCCTGTCCGGCCTCGAGCGACTGGCCCGCCACGGTGACGTCCCCGGCGTCGTACACGTCCCGGCGGAGATGGAAAGCCATGGGGCCGAGGGCTGCCCGGATGGCCGCGGGGCCCGCCGCGGCCCCGACCCGGCCCTTGTTGCGGCGGACGCCCTCATCGCTGCCGAAACCGAGGAGGACGGCCGCCCGGGGACCCGCAGCGGCGGCCCCGGGACGGGCCGGCACCGTCCGCGGCACGTAGCGGCTCACGGCCTGCCACCAGCGCCGGTGTTCGGGGCCGTCGCCGTCGAACCGGCCGGTCCAGGGCTGCGGAGGGACATCGACGGTGGGCGCAGAAGTAGCCATGGTCCTAGCTCACCCCAGCCCCGGCCGGAAAACCAGCCGCGCCGCCGTCAGGCTGTCCGGAATCCCGGAATCCCGCCCAGAACGGCTAGTCGATGCCGAGGGCGGCCTCGATCGGGCCGATGCCGAAGAACAGCAGGAACGCCGCGGCGACAGCCCACATCAGCGGGTGCACTTCGCGGGCTCGGCCCTGGAACGAGCGGATCAGGACGAAGGCGATGAACCCCGCGCCGAGGCCGTTGGCGATCGAGTAGGTGAAGGGCATCAGCGTGAAGGTCAGGAACGCCGGGATCGCAATGCCCCAGTCCTGCCAGTCGATCTTGCCGACCTGGGAGACCATCATGAAGCCGACGACCACGAGGGCCGGAGCCACGGCCTCGAAGGGCACCAGGTTGATCAGCGGGGTGAAGAACATCGCAACGAGGAACAGCAGGCCCGTGACGATCGACGCCACGCCGGTGCGCGCCCCTTCGCCGATGCCGGCGCCGGACTCGACGTAGATCTGGTTGGAAGACACCGAGGTGCCGCCGCCGACGATCGCGCCGAGGGCATCGACCTGGAGCACGCGGTCCACGTTCGGGATATTCCCGTCCTTGTCGATGGTCCCGGCTTCGGTGGCCAGGCCCACCATGGTGCCCATGGCGTCGAAGAAGATGCTCAGCAGGATCACGAAAGCCAGCAGCGTCGCGGCGACGAAGCCCAGGTGTTCGAAAGCGCCGAACGGGCTGGCCTGCCCGATCAGTGACAGGTCCGGGGCGGCCCATTCGGTGAAGGTGGGGGCCACCAGGGACCAGCCCAGCGGGTTGAAGGTCTTGCCGTCGAAGCTGGGCCCGATGTCGAGAGTGAATTCAAGGATCACGGCGAGGATCGTGGACGTGACGATCCCGATCAGGATCGCGCCCTTGACCTTGCGGACCACCAGTCCGATCGTCAGGATCAGGCCGAAGACGAAGACCAGGGTGGGCCAGCCGAGCAGCTTGCCGTCAAAGCCGAGGCCGACCGGGACCGTGGTGCCGGCGACATCCGGGATGCGCCGGACGAAGCCCGCGTTGACGAGGCCGATGAGTGCGATGAACAGGCCGATGCCGACCACAATCGCAGTTTTCAGTCCTTCCGGGACTGCCTTGAACACGGCGGTCCGGAACCCGGTGAGGACCAGGATCAGCATGGTGACGCCGGAGAGCACCACAAGACCCATCATGTCCGGCCAGGTCAGGCCCGGGTTGGTGGCCACGGTGACGGCGACGAAGGCGTTAACGCCCAGCCCGGTGGCCATCGCGAAGGGATGCTTGGCCCAGGCGCCCATCAGGATGGTCAGGATGCCGGCCACGAACGCGGTGACGGCGGCCACGGCGGGGAACCCGAGCGTGGCGCCGGAGGAATCAGGCCCGGAGAGGATCAGCGGGTTGAGCACCACGATATAACTCATGGCGAAGAAGGTGGCGAAACCGCCTCGGACCTCGCGCGATAGGTTGGACCCCCGTTCGGAAATCATGAAATAGCGGTCCAGCGCAGAGCCCTGCTTAAGCATCGATCCTCCGGGAGATTTGGGTGTCCCGAGAATCATATTGGCTGCCCGGGCGGTTACCTGACGGTTTCGCCTAGTGTGTAAGGAAGCCAACATTAGGAGTAGCCCGCCCATGCGCCCCATCCGACAGCTTCTGAGCGCACTGCTCGGCGTCCTGGTCTTCGCCACCGTCCTGCTCGGCTCGGTCGGACCGGCGTCAGCGCACGACGCCGCGGAATCCAGCAGCCCGGCAGACGGCGCCACCGTCGCCGCCCCGCCGGAGCAGGTATCCGTGACGTTCAACAACAACCCGCTGGGTCTCGGCGCGGAGTTCGTGGTCACCGATGCCGCCGGCGCCGGCTGGTCCGACGGGCCGGTGGAGATCGTGGACAACGTCGCTTCGCAGCGGCTGCGGCCAGGTGCGCCGGCCGGTACTTACACCGTGCAGTGGCGGGTCGCCAGCTCCGACGGCCATCCCATCGAAGGCCGCTTCACGTTCACCGCGACGGCGCCGGCGCAGGGTTCGACGGCGGCTGCCGCTGTCCCGACGCTGGCGACCGCTGAGCCGGGGACCACCGCCGCGCCGGCGGAAACCGCCGGCTCCGAGCAGCCGTTCGCGTGGAGCATCGTGATCTTCGTTGCTGTGGCGGTCGGCATCCTCGTGACCCTCGGCCTGATGACGAAACGGAAGCTGACCTCCGGCAGCGACGCGTAGGGCTAGGCCGGAGCCGCCAATGCCAGGGATCCGGTGATCCCGGACGGCAGGGCGTCGGGATAAACCTTGGCTGAAATCGCCTGTCCCACCGCTTTTGCCTGCCGCAGGACCTCTTTAGGCGACGGGGTGACCAGCTCGCCCACACCCACCAGGTACATGCCGAGGGCGTGCATGGCGGCCATGAGGTTTTGCCGGGTGGCCATGCCGAGTTCGGTGAGCATGCGCCGCAGTTGGCTGTGCGCGCACCTGGTCAGCACCAGATGATCGGCCAGGAGGACGCCGCCCGGGGTGCGCACGGCCCACTGACCGGCCGCCGGCCCGCACCCGGCGGCATCGGCGGCAAGGTGGTCAAGTTGGAGCGCCCGGATGCTGTTCCGGACGTCGAGATGATGGTTGGCAGCGTAATTGCGGAGGTGCCGGAGGATTTCGTTGCGCTCCCGCAGGCTGGCCGCGTCGGCCGCGTCGCAGCGCTGGAGCGAGGAGGTGTTGGCGGGATATCCGGCGCCCAGCAGGTCGAGGCCTTCCACGACGATGAAGGCTACGCCGCGGCGCTGCAGTTCGCTCGCGACGGCCAGGCCCGAAAGTCCCGTGCCGATCACCACCGCTGCGGTCCGCTCAATTCCCCCATGGACAGGCATGCTCAACACTCAGGGTCCTTTCCAAAACATCGCCAGTTACCGGGTGGACCCGGCTGCCGCACCCGCCCCGGTTCGTGGTCCGTCCGCCAAAAGCGGGCGTCCCGAACCCGATGGCTGGTTCAGCAGTGAGTCGAAGGATACCCAACATTCGGGTCCGTGAATAGGGTTCCGGCTGCGGAAGTTACTGAGCCGTAGCTTCCGGGATTCCGCGGTCGCCTCGGGGCCGTACCGGGCCGGTCCGGGCCGCTGCGGGCGACGTAAAATCTAGGTAAACACTCTGTTGAGACCCGGGCGCAGGCGCACGAAGCAGGCACGGAGCAGGATTGCGTTTCCGCTGGCCGCCCGGCGCCGGCGGGTCTGGCAGAATAGCCGGAACATCAGGCGCAATCTCGAGGAGGCGGACCGCATGGGCCGTGAACAGGAGCATCCGGAACCGGCCGCGGAAGCCGGCGGACAGCCAGCGCCTCCCCGCGGGATCGTGGTGGGGGTGGACGGCTCGGACCACAGCCACTGTGCCCTGGCCTGGGCTGCCCGCGAAGCTGAGCGCCGCCGTCGGCCCCTGCACATCGTGACCGCCTACTCAGTGCCGATTTTCGCCGCATCCGGGCTCGACGGCGGCTACGCGACGGTGGATGATTCGGTGATCCGGGACGGCGCCGAGGCCGTCCAGAAACAAGCCCTCGAGAAAGTTGCCGGCTACAACATCGACGTGGACGCTTCCGTTGAGAACGGGGACGCCTCCGGGGTCTTGCTGGAAATGAGTGAAACGGCGGAGCTGCTGGTCTTTGGCACCCGTGGCCGGGGCGGCTTCGTGGGCCGGATGCTTGGCTCCGTCAGCAGCGCCTTGCCCGCCCACGCCAAATGCCCCACGGTGACGGTCCCTTTGGTCTGTGCCGGCCGCCTGGGCGAGACCACGGACGACAAGCACGTGCTCGCCGAGCAGGCGAAGTCGGGCCGGGAACTGATCGAAAACGTTGTTGTGGTGGGGGTCGACGGCTCTGAACAGGCCCGGATAGCGGTGCTCGACGCGGCGGCGCAGGCGGAACGCCTTTCCGCGCGGCTGCGCGTGGTGTGTGCCGTGCCGCAGTACAGCGGATCGCTGGCGTGGGTGCCTGCGCCGCTGGACCGCGACGCGCTCTTCGCCGAGATCCGGGGCCAGCTCGATGCCGGCGCGGCCTGGCTGGCGAGCCACTATCCCGACCTGCCGATGGAAACGCAGCTGACGGACGGTTCTCCCGTGGATGTCCTGGTGGAGGCCAGCCGGAACGTGGAGCTGCTGGTACTCGGCACCCGCGGTCATGGCGGCTTTGCCGGGATGCTGCTCGGCTCCACCACCGACGGAGTCCTGCACCACGCCAAGAGCCCGGTCATGGTGGTGCCGGACCGTGCGGATCCGCGGCTGGCAGACCGGGCCAGCTTCGGTCCCATGCTCGGCGGCTGAAAACGCAGGTGGTGCCGTTGTCGCAGAGGCGTAATGTTGAATCATGAGCTGCAACGCTGGAGCACGTCGGTTTGATGCTGGGATGTGGGCACGGTGACCCGCCGCTGGTTGCGCTGGGTGCCCGCCGCGCTCGTTCCGGCGGTGATCGCCGCCGGCACGCTCCTCGGATCGCTGCCGGCCAGCGCGGGGGATCCGCTGCCGGCGAAGACCGCGGCGGAGGTGCTGCAACTCCTCGGTCAGCACCGTAAACAGGCCTTGTCCGGAACGGTGGAGAAGGTCGCGGAGCTCGGCCTGCCGGCGCTGCCGAGGACCATGTCCGGCCGCGGGCCGGCCGCCCCCGGCTGGCTGGAATTCCTGACGGGCTCGCACACGGCACGGGTCTACTCCGATGGCGCGGACAAGGCCCGGGTCCAGGTGCTGGACCGGATGGCGGAACGCGACCTCATCAAGAACGGTCATGAGTGGTGGAGCTACAACTCAAAGGACAACACCGTCAGCCACTACTCTCCGCCGGCCCATGCGTGGGATCACCACGGCGGCGACAAATCAGTCCATGAGGGCATGCGGGGCCTTCCCGACGGCCACGGCTGGCGGGGCGGGCCCGAACGGCTGACCGAGATGCTGCTGGCCAAAGTGGATAAGAGCACGGCCGTCACCGTCGGTGACGACCTCCAGGTGGCCGGACGGGCGGCCTACAACCTGCAAATCACGCCGCGCTCCACCGTCACACTTCTGGAGTCCATGGCGATCGCCGTCGACGGCGAAAACGGGATGCCGCTCTCCGTCACCATCAACGCCCGCGGCCAGTCGACCCCCGCGTTCCGGATGGCCTACACGAAGCTGTCGCTCGAAGCCCCCGACGCGTCGCTCTTCGCCTTCTCGCCGCCTCCGGGCGCCACCGTGAAAGAGCTGCCGGACCCGGAACGGAAACCTGGCGGCAGCTGGCACGACGGTACGCCGGGGGAGCGCATGCTGCCGGGCACGCCGGGCGCGCCGGGG
>JBFGBS010000094.1:0-7038 GCA_041567475.1 Arthrobacter sp. | reverse complement strand
TGAGCATCGTCCTGATGGTTGGCGTATTCATCTTCGGCCCGACCATCTACATCCTCTCCAACATCTCAGAGACCTTTGGCTCGTTCTTCTACAACTTCATTCCGATGAGCTTCTGGACCGATGCACCAGCCGCGGGGGCTCCGCTGGACAGTTGGCAGGACAGCTGGAATGGCTGGTGGACAGTCTTCATCTGGTGCTGGGTTATCGCCTTCTCGCCGTTCGTCGCCGGCTTCATCGCCCGCATTTCACGCGGTAGAACCATCCGTGAGTTCGTCATCGGTGTGACCGTCATTCCGTCCGTCATCGTCATGATCTGGATTGGAATCCTGGGTTCGGCCGCCATCTACTACGACGACAACTCGGACCGCTCCATCTCCGCCGATGTCGCAGCAGATACTTCAAGCGGGCTGTTCGCCATGCTCAATATGGTCCCGGTCATCGGCGGGGTGCTCCTGGTCGTGTCCACGATCCTCGTGGCGACGTACTACATCACCAGTCTTGATTCCGGCACATATGCACTCGCCGAGTTCGTCTCGGCACCCAAGAAATCGGGCCCCTGGTTCAGGGTGATTCTGGTTGTAAGCATCGCATCGGTGGCACTGATCCTGCTGTCTATCGGCGGAACCGCCGTGGTGGGAACGGTACAAACCGGAACTATCATCGGCGCCTTACCCTTCTCCTTTGTCATTCTCTTGATGATCGCCAACCTCATCCGGCGACTGCGGCAGCGCGACAAAGAAGTCAAGCAGCTTGAGAAGGAAGTTAATGATCCCGTCCACCGCGACGAGGACGATCTCATAGGCGATGACGGGCTGCCGATCGCGCACCGCACCCATTAGCCCAGCACCGTCGGCTTGGGATGCCCCGCAGCCCGGGCCCAATTACGTCACTTCAAGGAGGCGCGCCATGAGCGCGGAATTACACGAAAAGTCAGATCTGGCCAGCGTCCAGATGTCCGAAACAGATGCTCATACTTTCAGGGCGTGGCTGACGGAGGGTTCGGGCGCAATTATGATTCCGGTCGGAGCTCTGGAACAGCACGGACCGCACCTCCCCATGGGTACGGATGCCATCCTGTCCACGAGTATTGCGACAGCAGTAGCTGAACGGACCGGCGGGTTGGTCGCCCAGCCCCTCGCGTACGGCTACAAGTCACAGCAGAAATCAGGAGGCGGAAACCACCTTCCTGGCACAACCAGCCTGGACGCCGCCACACTGATCAGCCTGACGCGCAATCTGACCGGCTCGTTGTTGAGGCAGGATGTTCGTCGGATCGTGTTCGTCAACGGCCACTATGAGAACTACCAATTCCTCTACGAGGGGATCGACCTTGCTCTGGAGGACCTGGGCATCCAAGCCGGCGACGATCGCTGCGTCCTGCTGCTTTCCTATTGGGACTACGTCTCCGAGTCAACACTTGCAGCGGTTTACCCGGACGGCTTCCCCGGTTGGGACATTGAGCATGGGGGCGTTCTGGAGACATCGCTCATGCTCCATTTGATGCCCTCGCTGGTGAATATGGACCGTGCTGTGGACCACCCGGCCGCAGAGCTCCCCCGCTTTGACCGGCTTCC
Organism: Arthrobacter sp.; assembly: GCA_041567475.1. GTDB lineage: Bacteria > Actinomycetota > Actinomycetes > Actinomycetales > Micrococcaceae > Arthrobacter. The sequence continues at coordinate 5,464 of JBFGBS010000094.1, read as the reverse complement.
GGTTGTTCCTGGCCGCACCCCAGAGACTGGCTGCCTGTCAGCCCCTACGGGTTCAGATGCTAATAAGGGGAAGCTTCTATTTGACCAGGTCGTCGATTCCCTGACTGACGATATTAGGAGCGAATTCGAGGCTCAGTCACTATTGCCGTCTTCATAACGAGGGGATGCAAGTAGTCATCCGACGTAGGCAGTGACGGGTTGGGCCTGTTGTCGCTTGCCCACAGCGCGAAGAATCTCCGTTACAAAGAAGCGGCGCTACACACTCTGTGGCGCCGCTTTTGGCCTCGCTACGGAACGATGACGACTATGGTCCCGCCCGGGCCTTAAGAAGCGTTGGTGCATCCTTGCGGACTGGGAGCTTTTCGCTGAGATGTGCGTGACGATCCTGCGGACTGAGGCCGGCCGTGAGCCCCATGACAAGGGACTTCAGGATCTTGTCGGTGAGTTTGTCCACGCGCAGCGATGCCTTCCGGCACCTGCGGGTGCCCATGACGGCCGGCCCCCGGGTTCGGCAACCCGACGCGGCGCCGGTGTTCACGGCTCCTCCCTGGGGCGGGGCCGCGGGGTCCGAACTGGAGGGGTCAAATCCCGTCGTATGACAAGGTTCTGGAAGCCTCGCTATCTTTCAGGGGAGTTTGTCAGCCACGCTTGTGCCGCGGCCAGGTCGGTCCGGGTGATGCCGTGTCCGCCCGGGCGCAGGATTTGTTCTGCGTTGGCACCGTTTTGGCGCAGGGCGGTGATGAGCGTGGTGACGCTGGCGAGTGGGGCCATGGGGTCGGCCTCACCGTTCAGGACCAGGAAGGTGCTGCCGACTAGGTCAGCAGCGCCTTCCCTGTCGCCGAAGGGATACATCCCGGAGAACGCAATGACCCGGTCCAGTTCCTTGGGGTGCAGGATGGCTGTGGCCAGGGCGATGTTGGCGCCGTTGGAGAAACCGACCGCCACCATCGCCCTGTTGCCCAGGCCGTAGTGTTCTTTGGCGGCTTCGATGAATCTGGCCAGGTTACCGGCGCGGGCGATGACGTCGTCGACGTCAAACACCCCTTCGCCGTGGCGGCGGAACCAGCGGAACATTCCATGTTCCTGCACCTGCCCCCGGGGCGCGAGGACCCCTGCGCCCGGGTGGAGTTCCGCGGCGAGGGAGGCGATCTCGTGCTCGTTGCCGCCGGTGCCGTGCAGCATCAGCAATACCGGTGCGTCGGGGTCGCCGGGGGTATAGAGGTGCGGCCAGCCGGTGACGGTGGTGGTACTCGTGGTCATCTGCAGTCCTATCGTCCGGCCATCGCCGGGTTGTTTTCGGCCGGCACTTGGATGCGGGCCACGGAATGTTCGATGGCTTCGCGCGAGGGCTCGAGCCATGGCGGCAGCTTCAGGGAGCGGCCGAGTTCCAGGAGCGGTTCGTCGATGTCGAAGCCGGGAGTGTCTGTAGCGATTTCGTAGAGCACGCCGCCGGGTTCGCGGAAGTAGATGGAGGTGAAGTACTGGCGGTCCAGGATCTCGGTGACGTGGAATCCGCGCCCGGCCAGTTCCTGGCGCCATTTCTCCTGCGTCGCGACGTCAGGGACCCGGAAGGCGATGTGGTGAACGGTTCCGCCGGCGGTGAGGCCGGGCCGGGCTTTGGGGTCGGCGATGACGTCGACGATGTTTCCCGGGCCGCCGCTGCCGGCGGCCAGTCGTGTGCGGTTGCCGGTTGTCCCGATCAGGCGCAGGCCGAGGTCTTCGGTCAGCACGGCCACGGTCTTGTCCGGGTTGGCCACGGTGAGTACGGAGGAGTGTTGGCCTCGGACTGCGTATTCGGCGGGGACGGAGGCGGAGTCCCAGGGATTGCGGGGATCGATGGTCGAGGAGGCAATGAGGTCCAACTGGAGTCCGTCGGGGTCCAGCAGGGAGAGCCGCTCCTCATCGGCGGAGGCTTTGGTAATGCTGGATTCGACGCCCAGGGCCTTGAAGTGGTTCTGCCACCAGCCCAGGGTTCCCTCCGGAACGGAGAAAGCGGTGGAGGTCGACTGACCCGCGCCGACCCGGCCCGGGGCGATACCCTTCCACGGGAAGAACGTCATGAGCGTGCCGGGCTGGCCGGCCTCGTCGCCGTAGTACAGGTGGTACGTGGATGGGTCATCGAAGTTGACCGTCTTTTTCACCAGGCGCAGGCCCAGGCCCTTGACGTAGAAGTCGATGTTGGCTTGCGGATCGCTGGCGATGGCTGTGACGTGGTGCAGGCCTGAGGTGTTTGCGGTCATGGGACCCTCCCTGGTTGTGGACTGTCCCGGTCAGAAAGCCCGGCCGGTGATATCCATGCAAATGCATCTTTCTAGAAAATTATTTCCTAGGAAGGTAACTTAGTCAACTCTGAAGATGTAGCCCGGCAAGAAGGTCTCCGGCTAATAACTTCCATCGCGGAGTAGTATGGGGGCGGAGAGGATAAGACTATGAGCCAGCAGGCATCAGCATCGGCAAGTCGGGATCTGGATCCGGTCACGCAATGGGGTCTGGTCATTGAAGGCTTCCAGGTCACCAACAGGAAGCTGCACCGGGCGGTTACTGACGCCTTCTCCCTGGATCCGGCGGAGGCCGAGACGCTGCTGCGGCTCGCGCGCAGCCCGGACAACAGGATGCCTATGGCGGCGCTGGCCCGGGAGGCTGCCTTCAGCACCGGGGGGTTCACCAAGATCGCGGACCGGCTGGCCAAACGCAGCCTTGTTGAGCGCAACCCCTGCGCTGATGACCGCAGGGTGGTTTACCTTAAACTGACCGGCCCGGGCGCTGAGCTGGCCGATGAGCTCCAGGGCCTCGTTGCCGGCATCGTCCGGAAGACCTATATCGAGGTGCTGGGGGCGGACCGGGCGGAGATGGTCGCCGAAGCGATGGCGGAATTGCGCGAAGCCAACGCGCACCGGTAGCGTCTTCGACCCCGCCCGACGCGGAGATGGAACGGCGTCCGACCATATGCCCATGCCGGGCGCCGCTCCTCGTGCCGCCGTTCCCTGCGGCGGGGCCCCGTAGGCCTTCCTTACCGGGAAAGTTTGCGCGCGTCAGGCTGCAGGTCACCGATGTGGCCGGGTGCATTGGCCGCCAGGACCCGCTCGACGAACGCGCAGTATTCTTCCATGTAGTGGCGCAGGAACGCTGCGGTGGATTCGTCCTTGACCTCCCCGTCGTCCCCGAACACCTCCGGATTGAATTTCACGTAGGCCTCCGGGGCATTGAGCTGCGGCGCGTCCAGAAAGCTCAGCACGGCGCGCATGGAGGACTGCATGACGGCCGTGCCGATACTCCCGGGCGAGGCTCCGATGATGCCCGTAGGCTTCCGGGCGAACGAGTTGGTGCCCCACGGACGCGATCCCCAGTCAATGGCATTCTTCAGCGCGCCGGGAATGGACCGGTTGTATTCGGGGGACACGAAGAGAATCCCGTCGGAGCCTTCGATGGCCTCCTTCAGGGCCCGGCCCTCAGGCGGGAACTCGGCGTCGTAGTCATAGCTGTACAGCGGCAGATCCCCGATCGGAATCTCGGTGAATTCCAGATCCTCCGGCGCTAGCTGGATCAGTGCCTTGGAGAGGATCCGGTTGATGGAGCCCCTCGCCAGGCTCCCCACGAAATACCCGATTTTATAAGTTTCTGCCATGAACTTGATCCTTCCCTCACACCGGGACCGGCCGGCGGGTCGATGGGCTGCGCATGTGCCGGGCCGAGCGCCGGCCCGCCCCCAGTTCAACACCCACGGAGCGCCCCGTACAGAGGGTAAAGTTAGTTTTCTAGCAAGCTATTTACTAAAGAGATTCTTCCTAGTTGACAAGTGAAGGGCGGCGCTGCATAGTTGCATGCATACGCATGCAGTTTTCTGTACTTGCGAAGACCATCCGAAGGAGACAGACCATGACCACGATCGAACTCACCCCCGGCACCTGGGCCCTCGACCAGGCGCACACCGAAGTCGGCTTTTCCGTCCGCCACGCGGGCATCAGCAAGGTCCGCGGCCAGTTCACCGAGGCAGACGCCACCCTCGTCGTCGGCGAAACCCTGGCCACCTCCTCCGTCGACGCCACCGTAAAGATCGCTTCGTTCGACTCCAACAACAACGACCGCGACGCACACGTCAAAGGCCCGGATTTCTTCAATGCCGAGCAGTTCCCGAACATGACCTTCACGGCAACCGACGTCCAGGGCACACCGGAGAACTTCCGCCTCAGTGGCGACCTGACCATCAAGGCAACGACCAGGCCGGTGGCGTTCGATGTGGAGTTCGGCGGCGTGGCCGTTGATCCCTTCGGCACTACCCGCGCCGGTTTCTCTGCCTCGACGCAGATCTCCCGCAAGGACTTCGGCATCACCTGGAATGCTGCCCTCGAGGCCGGCGGGGTCCTTGTCGGCGACAAGGTCACGATCACCATCGATTCGGCCTTCGTACTCCCCGCCAGCTAACACCACCTGCTTTCGGGCTTTGGCCGAAAGCAATCCGCGAGGCCAAAGGCGCGGGTACCTTCCACAGGAGCCCGCGCCCCTGATGCATCTCCGCCGGGCGGGATTTCATCGGGAACCCGTCCCAAAGTCGTTCTGACTAGGTCAGATTGGGGGCAAAATATGGTGATGTTGGAAGTGGCCGGCGACCGATACCGGCCGGTTGATTCGCAAGGAGCGTCATGTCTGGCAGTAATTCCTTTCTCGATAAGTCCGACCCGGCAAGCTGGAGAGCCTTGAACGGACTTGCATTCAAGGTCGCCGACGCCGGTCAGCAGGCCGGTGTGCCCCGATCGGTTCTTGAACTGGTCAATGTGCGGATTTCGCAGCTGAACGGCTGCGCCTTCTGTCTGGACCTGCACGTCCGCCTCGCCCGCGAGGCAGGCGCCAGCGAACAGCAGATCGCCGTGCTCCCGGCCTGGCGGGAAACCACAGTGTTCACCCCCCTCGAACGCGCCGCACTCAGCATCGGCGAAGCAGCCACCGAACTACCCGGCCACGGGCGCCTCCAGACCGAGATGTCGGCAGCGCGGGCCGTCCTGACCGACAGCCAATACTCGGCCCTGCAGTGGGCGGCGGTCACCATGAATGCGTTCAACCGGATCTCCATCCTCAGCCGCCACCCCGTCCGCCCCCGTGCCGCGGAGGCCGGAGAGAAGGGCGCAGGCCAGGAACCCCTTGGGAGTCCGGCATGAGCAACCTCGAAACTGTTCCCCAGGAAATACTCTGCGGGCAGGACGGGTCGCCGGCAGGCGTGGAAATCCTGCCTCCGCGCGAAGTTCCCTTGGGCGGGCCCCGCGCCATGCCGGTCCGCCGGACCTTGCCGCAGAAGAGGCGCAGCCTCATCGGCTCGTGGTGCTTCCTAGACCACTACGGCCCTGACCTGGTCTCCTCCTCCGGGGGCATGAAGGTCGCCCGGCACCCGCACACCGGCCTGGCCACGGTCAGCTGGTTGTTCAGCGGCAGGGTCGAGCACCGGGACTCGGCCGGCTACACCGCGACCGTC
>JBFGBS010000093.1:0-7156 GCA_041567475.1 Arthrobacter sp. | reverse complement strand
GCGCCCGAGGCCGCGGGCGCCGCCGTCGCCGTGGCACTTGACGCGCCGTGGCCGCTGGCCGAGTCCGCAGCGCCGACGCGGATCGCGCTCTACGGGCGCACACCGGGGGCCTACGCCGCCCTGGCGGACGTGCTCACCGGCAAGGCCGCCGCGCCGGGACGGCTCCCGGCCGCCGTCGGCCCGTACCCGCCGGGCTCGGGCTGCAGCTGATCCGCGGGCCGCACGGATCCATGGCGTTTAATGGTGCTGTGCCGATACTGAATAAAGACATGACCCTGTGCATCTCACTCTCGGCCCGGCCGAGCAACAACGGGACGCGATTCCACAACCACCTCTACGATCAGCTGGGCCTGAACTGGATCTACAAGGCCTTCGCCCCGACCGACCTGGGCCAGGCCATCGCCGGCGTCCGCGGCCTCGGGATCCGCGGCTGCGCGGTGTCCATGCCGTACAAGGAAGACGTCATCGCCCTGGTGGACGTGATGGACCCCTCCGCGAAAGCCATTGACTCGGTCAACACGATCGTCAACGACAACGGCACGCTCACCGCGTACAACACCGACTACACCGCGATCGAACAGCTCCTGCAGCGCAACGGCGTGGACCCCGCCCTGTCCGTATGGGTGAAGGGCTCCGGCGGGATGGCAAAAGCGACCGTTGCGGCGCTGCGCGACGCCGGCTTCAAGGACGTGACCGTGATCGCCCGCAACGAGGCGCCCGGCCGGGCGCTCGCGGAACTCTACGGATTCACGTGGCGGGCGGATCTTCCGGCGGCCGGGACCACCGCGGACATCCTCATCAACGTCACCCCCGTGGGGATGGCCGGCGGGCCCGACGCCGAGGCCCTGTCCTTCCCGCCGGAGGCCGTGGACGCCGCGACCGTGGTGTTCGACGTCGTTGCCCTGCCGGCGGAGACGCCGCTGGTCAAGGCCGGCCGCGCCGCGGGCAAGACCGTGATTACCGGAGCCGAGGTGGCCACCATCCAGGCCCTGGAGCAGTTTGTGCTGTACACCGGTATCCGGCCCGGCGACGAGCAGGTCCGGGCCGCCGAGGAGTTTATGCGGGCGCAGTAGACCCGCACGGAACGCACCGCCGCCGGCTCCCGCTAGCGGACAGGTTCCACCGCAATGGCCACCCGGTCCTCCCCGATCCGGGTCAGGACCAGGGTGGCTGTTTTCTTGCCCGCAGCCTTTCCTCCGGACTTACCGCCGGGGAGCAGCTGCCGGCGCAGCTCCTCCGGGGTGACCGAGGTCCCGCGCTTCTTGATATCCAGCACCCCGATGTTCCCGTCCTTGACCCAGGCCTTGAGTGCCTTGACGTTGAACGGCATGACGTCCAGGACCTTGTAGGCCCGGGCGAAGGGGGTGTCGCGCAGCTCCGGGGCGCAAATGTACGCGATGTGCTCGTCGAGCAGGTGCCCGCCCAGCTGGAGCGCGACGTCGGCCACGAGCCCGGCGCGGATGACGGCGCCGTCCGGCTCATAGAGATACCCCTCGACGGGGCCCACCGGGGCCACCGGGCCGCCGTCGAACCCGTCGCCGCTGGTGAGCTCCGCGGCCCCCTGCGGGCCGAGCACCAGCGCGGCCCGGCGGATTCCGGGGCGGCGCACGGCGTTGAACCACAGCGCGACTTCGGTGACGTCACCGGCCACCGAAACCCACTGGGCCTCGCAGTCCGCCGGCACGGAGTCGTGCGGCATGCCGGGCCCCATTTTGACGCCCACGGCCCGCCCGGACCCGGCCAGGGACTCCACGAACGAGAGCGGCGGCGAAAAGTCCTCGGCATCCCACAACCGCTTCGTCCCCGAACTGGAGGTGGTCCGGCGGGCCGGGTCCAGCCAGACGCCCTCGATCCCGTCGAGGGGCACCGCGGTGGCGTCGGCATGGACCACGGTGGCGTTCCGGAACGGGATGAGGTTCATGGTGGCGCAGGCTGCCGTGGTCTCATCCATTTCCACGGCGGTGACGGTGATGTCCATGGAGGCGAAGGCCATCGCGTCGGCTCCCAGGCCGCAGCCGAGGTCCGCAACGTGGCCGATGCCTGCCTCAGCGAAGCGCTGCGCGTGCCGGGCGGCGACCGTCAGCCGGGTGGCCTGCTCCAGGCCCGCCTGGGTGAAGATCATCTGCCGGGCGAATTCGCCGAACTTGGCCTCGGCCTTGGTCCGGAGCCGCGACTGGGTGAGGGCCGCGGAGACGAGTTCGGGGGAGTGGCCGGCTTTCCGCAGCGAGGCGTTGAGCCGCAGGGCCTCGTCCTCGTCGTAGGGCCCGAGGGACGCCAGGAGCTCCCAGCCCTCGGGGTTCAGGAGCGGGGCGATCATTTCCTGCGGTGCGTCAGCCATGCCATCCAGCCTAGTTCAGCGCGGCCCGGCCCTCCGTCCGGCCGTCCCGGGGTGCCGCGGCAGTGTTCACCCGGAATGAAATTCTGGCACTCGCCTTGACCGAGTGCTAACTCCTTACATAGAGTCATCGTTAGCACTCTCCCTAGGAGGGTGCTAACACATGAAGCGCACCGCCAGGCGTGCTGCCGGCACCGCGACGACGGCCTGCAAGCCTTGGCGCCACCGCTTCATAGTCCACAAATTTGCTGACGAAAAGGAGAGGTCCGAGTGTCGGTCTCTATTAAGCCTCTTGAGGATCGTATTGTTGTCCGCCCGCTCGAAGCCGAGCAGACCACGGCTTCCGGCCTGGTTATCCCGGACTCCGCACAGGAGAAGCCGCAGGAAGGCGAAGTTGTCGCAGTAGGCCCCGGCCGCTTTGACGACAATGGCAACCGCGTCCCCGTTGATGTCGCCGTCGGCGATGTCGTCATTTACTCCAAGTACGGTGGAACCGAAGTCAAGACCGGCGGCACCGAATACCTCGTGCTGTCCGCCCGCGACGTTCTGGCGATCGTCGTAAAGTAACTCTTTTGGACCCCGCGCCGCTGTTCCGTCCGATTCACCTCTGACCGGTCAGCTGCGCGGGGTTCTGTCTTGAAAGGACAAAACCATGGCAAAGCAGCTTGCGTTTAATGACGCTGCCCGCCGGTCGCTTGAAGCCGGCATCGATAAGCTCGCCAACACGGTCAAGGTCACCCTCGGCCCGCGCGGACGCAACGTCGTGCTGGACAAGAAGTGGGGTGCCCCCACGATCACCAACGACGGTGTGACGATCGCCCGTGAAGTCGAGCTGGATGACCCGTACGAGAACCTTGGCGCGCAGCTGGCCAAGGAAGTCGCCACCAAGACCAACGACGTCGCCGGCGACGGCACCACCACGGCCACCGTGCTGGCCCAGGCCCTCGTCAAGGAAGGCCTGCGCAACGTTGCGGCCGGCGCCGCCCCGGGCGAGATCAAGCGCGGCATCGAGGTCTCGGTCGAGGCCGTCGCCGCCCGCCTGCTGGAAAACGCCCGCCCGGTCGAAGGCAGCCAGGTCGCCAACGTCGCCGCCATCTCCGCGCAGAGCGACGAAGTCGGCGAGCTCCTGGCCGAGGCCTTCGGCAAGGTCGGCAAGGATGGTGTGATCACCATCGAGGAATCCTCCACCACGCAGACCGAACTGGTGCTCACCGAGGGCATGCAGTTCGACAAGGGCTACCTCTCCCCGTACTTCGTCACCGACGCGGAACGCCAGGAAGCAGTCCTCGAGGACGCCCTCATCCTGATCAACCAGGGCAAGATCTCCTCCGTGCAGGACTTCCTGCCGCTGCTGGAGAAGGCGCTGCAGAGCTCCAAGCCGCTGTTCATCATTGCCGAGGACATCGACGGCGAGGCACTCTCCACGCTCATCGTCAACCGCATCCGCGGCACCCTGAACGTCGTCGCCGTCAAGGCGCCGGGCTTCGGTGACCGCCGCAAGGCCATGCTGCAGGACATCGCGACCCTCACCGGCGCACAGGTCGTCTCCCCGGAGCTGGGCCTGAGCCTGGACACCGTCGGCCTGGAGGTGCTCGGCACCGCCCGGCGCATCACCGTCACGAAGGACAACACCACGATCGTTGACGGCGCCGGTTCGGCCGAAGACGTCGCGGCCCGCGTGGCCCAGCTGCGTGCCGAGCTGACCCGCACCGATTCGGACTGGGACAAGGAAAAGCTGCAGGAACGCCTGGCCAAGCTGGCCGGCGGCATCGGCGTGATCAAGGTCGGCGCAGCCACCGAGGTCGAGCTGAAGGAAAAGAAGCACCGCATCGAAGATGCCGTGTCCTCGACCCGCGCCGCCCTCGAAGAAGGCATCGTGGCCGGCGGCGGCTCCGCCCTCATCCACGCGCTCAAGGCGCTCGACGAGGACGCCAGCGTCCAGGCCCTCGAAGGTGACGCGGCAGCAGCGGTCGGCATCGTCCGCCGGGCGCTGACCCAGCCGCTGCGCTGGATCGCCCAGAACGCGGGCTTCGACGGCTACGTCGTGGTCGCGAAGGTCGCCGAGTCGGATCTCAACCAGGGCTTCAACGCCAAGACCGGTGACTACGAGGACCTTATCGCCGCCGGCGTCATCGACCCGGTCAAGGTAACGCGTGCGGCTCTGCGCAACGCAGCCTCCATCGCGGCACTGGTCCTCACCACGGAAACCCTCGTGGTCGAGAAGCCTGCCGAGGACGAGGCGCACGCAGGCCACCAGCACTAAGCGAAGGCAGCCGGAGCCCCTGGCCCGGCAGCGTGATGCCTGCTCCAGGGCGAGGGGCCGGACCGGATTCAACCGGTCCGGCCCCTTGCGTTTTCCGCGGGAAAACAGGGCCGTGGGCGCCCCGCGGCAGCGCTTCGATTCGCAAACAAAATCACGCTTCGGTAACATTGGTGTTTTGGATCCCGGCCTGAAGGGTTATTTTTGCCGAACGCGCGCGTTATCGACACCCCGCCGGAAGTGGCAGCAGGCCCGTCCCGGACCCGGAAGGCCAGCTACCGCCCCGAAGTCCAAGGCCTGCGGGCGCTCGCCGTCCTCATGGTGGTCACCTACCACGTGTGGCTCGGCAAGGTCTCCGGCGGAGTGGACATCTTCCTGCTCCTCTCGGCATTCCTGCTGACCCTCAGTTTCACCCGGAAAGTCGAGAGCGGCCAGCCGCTCCGCCTGCTGCACCACTGGACCCACCTGCTCAAGCGGCTGCTGCCCGCCGTCGTCGTGGTGATCCTGGCCGTGCTCGTCGGCACCGCAATCGTGCTGCCGCAGCGCCGCTGGCCGGAGGTCCTCGACCAGGCCTGGGCGTCCCTGTTCTACGGGCAGAACTGGTTCCTCGCGAACAACGCCGTTGACTACTACGCGCAGGACCACGCCGGCGCCAGCCCCCTCCAGCACTTCTGGTCGCTGTCCATCCAGGGCCAGGTCTTCCTGCTGTGGCCGCTCGTCTTCGCCGGCGCCGTGCTGCTGCGCCGCCTGCTCCGCCGCTGGGCCGACCTGAACCCCCGGGCACTGCTCGCCGGTGCCTTCGGCGCCATCTTCGTCGCGTCCTTGATCTTCTCTATCGACCAGACCGCCACCAACCAGACGTACGCGTACTTCGACACCCGGACCAGGCTGTGGGAGTTCGCCCTCGGTTCGCTGCTGGCCCTGGCCCTGCCGTACCTGAAGCCGGGCAAGTACCTGCGGGTGGCCCTGGGCTGGACCGGCCTGGCCGCCATGCTCTCCTGCGGCCTGCTGGTCTCCGTGGAAGGATCCTTCCCCGGCTACATCGCGCTGTGGCCCACCCTCGCCGCGGCCGCGATCATAGTCGCCGGGCAGAGCGGCAGCCGCTTCGGCGTCGACCGTATCCTCAGCTCGAAGCCGCTCGTGGCCCTGGGGGACAACTCCTACGCGCTCTACCTCTGGCACTGGCCGCTGCTGGTCCTGGGCCTCGCCGGGAAGGGCCTCAGCTCGCCCAACCTGTGGCAGGGCCTGGTCATCGTGGCGGCCTCCATTGTGATGGCCGTGCTCACCACGCGCCTGGTGGAAAAGCCACTGCGCGACTGGCACTGGCCCAAACTCCGGGCGTGGCGCGGGGCCGTCGTCATTGCCGCCTGCGGTGCGCTCCTGGCCGGCCCCGTGTCCCTCTGGCAGAGCTGGATCGTGACCGACGCCGCCTCCGCGGCCTCCCAGTCCCGCGACTTGATCCCCGGCGCCGCCGCGCTGGCGCCGGAGAACGCGGGCAAACCGACACCCGCCGCTAAGATCGTCCCCGTCCCCGCGGCCATGAAGGACGAATGGGCGGAAATCGACGGGCTGTGCACCGGCGAGAACATCCCCAGCAACCCCCTGCTCGGAGGATGCCTGCAGAACAGCACCCCGGAAACGGTGACCAAGCGCATCGTGGTGCTCGGCGACTCGCACGCCCAGCAGTACATGGCGGCCCTCGGCCCGATCGCGAAGAGCCACGGCTGGGACGTCGTCACACTGCTGAAGGGCGGCTGCCGCTTCGGCGGTCCGTCCCCGGACCGCGATGAAGAATGCAACGCCTTCAACGAAGCCGGCGCGCAGTACGTCCTCGAACACCGCCCGGATGCCGTGTTCACCGTCGCGTCGCTGACGCTCAAGGAAGCCCCGTTCGAAATCGAGGTGCCGCAGTACCTCGAAGGCATCCGGCCGTTCACGGACGCCGGCATCGAAGTGGTCGGTATCCGCGATAACCCGCGCTTCAACATCAACATGCCCGACTGCGTCGAGGACAAGGGCGCCGACGCGCCCGAATGCAATGTTCCGTTGCAGGAATCCCTGGCCGGGGCGTCGCCGCTGGACGCGTACCGGGGCCAGGTGTCCGGCCTGCACCTGATGGACCTGAGCGACTTCATCTGCGCCGACGGGACCTGCCCGGCGGTGGTGGGCAACGTCTACGTCTACAAGGACGACAACCACCTGACAAAAACCTACGTGCAGACCATGATCCCGATGTTCGAGGAGCGGCTGCTGGCGGCGACCGGCTGGAAATAGGTTGACCGTGACGCCGCCCCGGATGCCGTTGCTCACATTGGGCCCTCCGAATATGGGGATCGGCACGGAGGTTCTAGTATTTATTCAACACTTCCGCCCGAGGGTCCCGCACCGGGATCATCCAGCCGGAGTGGCTGACACCGAATATCCTGCACGGACCAGACCCGTAATGACTGGCTGGTCATCTGCTGCAACCCCTACCCGTGAAACCCCGTAACCCAAGGTAAGAGGCGCACTCATGACCGAGCCAGAACACAACCCCTTCGGCTTCATCGGCCTGACCTACG
>JBFGBS010000092.1:0-7261 GCA_041567475.1 Arthrobacter sp. | reverse complement strand
GTGTTGTTGCAGCCGACGGAGATGGATACCCAGCCGGAATAGACCGAATCGCGCTTGGTCGGCAGCGTCGACGGGAACACGTCCAGGGATTCGAGGATTTCCAGCTGGGCTTCGTTATTGTGGCGTGCCCGGTCCAGGAGCGCGGGGAGGGCCCCGACGTTGTGGGTGCCAAACACGGCATCCACCCATGGCGCCTTCTTCAGGATGGTCTCCCGGTCCTTCTGGGCGAGGCAGCCGCCGACGGCGATCTGCATGCCGGGATTCGCGGCCTTGACCGGCGCGAGGATGCCGAGGTTGCCGTAGAGCTTGTTGTCGGCGTTCTCCCGCACGGCACAGGTGTTGAAGACCACGACGTCGGCCAGTTCGCCGGCGGAGGGGACGTAACCTGCGGCCTCGAGCATCCCGGCCATGCGTTCGGAATCATGGACGTTCATCTGGCAGCCGAAGGTCCGCACCTGATAGGTGCGCGGCGGCGTGTCAGCGGCCGGGTCGGTAGCGGCGGAAGTGGCTTCGGCTGGGGAGGGGATGGTCAAACTCACCTGTTAAGGGTACCGGGTCCAACCGGAGTCCGTTCCGGGCCGGCGGTTCAATCGCCGGCATCGGCGGCGGCCTCGAGGACCTCGCTGACGATCCGGAAGGCCTGTGAGGGCTGGTACCCCTTGCGGGCCAGCATTGACGCGAGCCGGCGCGTGATCTTGTCCCGTTCGGCCCGGTCCTCGCTGCCTGTGAAACCACGGAGCTTGCGCTGCACCAGTTCCCGGGCAGCATTCTCTTCGTCTTCGTCGCTGACCTGTTCCAGTGCCGCCGCTGCCGTGTCCGGGGTGATTCCCTTGTCCGCGAGTTCACGCCGCAGCGCACCCCTGGCCAGTTTCCGGGTCTGGGACCTGCTGCGCACCCACATGTCAGCGAACTCGGCATCGTCGATCAGGCGCACTTCTTCGAAACGGTCCAGCACGGCCTCGGCCACGTCCTCCGGGACGTTTCGCTCGGCGAGCTTGCGGGAAAGCTGGAGCCGGCTTTTCGGGGACATCGTCAGTTGCCGCAGGACGATTGCCCGGGCGACGGCTGCCGGATCCGCGTCTCGGTCCGCGCTGTCGTCCGGGCCGGCGGCGGCGCCATCAGGCCCGGCATCGGGGCCGGCATTCCGCGGACGGAATCCCGGCCCCTTGCGTGACCTGCTGCTAGCCGTCAACGGCCTTCAGCTTCGGTGATGCTTCGGTTTCCGCCGGCTTCACGCCAACGCCGAGCTTTTCCTTGATCAGCCGTTCCAGCTCGGCCGCCAGCTCGGGATTGTCCCGGAGGAAGCGGCGGGAATTTTCCATGCCCTGGCCCAGCTGGTCCCCGTCGTACGTGAACCATGAGCCGGACTTCTTGATGAGGCCGTGCTCGACGCCCATGTCAATGATGCCGCCCTCGCGGGAAATACCCTGACCGTAGATGATGTCGAATTCGGCGATCTTGAAGGGCGGAGCCATCTTGTTCTTCACGATCTTGGCCTTGGTCCGGTTGCCGACGGAATCCGCGCCCTCCTTGAGGGTCTGGATCCGGCGGACGTCGATGCGGACCGAGGCGTAGAACTTCAGCGCCTTACCACCGGTGGTGGTTTCCGGTGAGCCGAAGAAGACACCGATCTTCTCGCGGAGCTGGTTGATGAAAATAGCGGTGGTCTTGGTCTGGCTCAAACGGCCCGTGATCTTACGAAGGGCCTGGCTCATCAGGCGGGCCTGCAGGCCCACGTGGCTGTCACCCATGTCGCCCTCGATTTCGGCGCGGGGCACCAGCGCGGCGACGGAGTCGATGACGATCACGTCGAGGGATCCGGAACCGATCAGCATGTCCATGATCTCCAGGGCCTGCTCGCCGGTATCCGGCTGGGAGACCAGGAGGGCGTCGGTATCTACTCCCAGTTTCGCGGCGTATTCGGGATCCAGCGCGTGCTCGGCGTCGATGAACGCGGCGATGCCGCCCAGGCGCTGGGCGTTGGCGACCGCGTGCAGGGCCACCGTGGTTTTACCCGAGGATTCCGGTCCATAGATCTCAACGACGCGGCCGCGCGGCAGTCCGCCAATTCCCAAGGCGACGTCCAGCGCAATGGAGCCGGTGGGGATGACCTCGATGGGTGCACGGACCTCGTCGCCCAGGCGCATGACTGAGCCCTTGCCGAACTGCTTATCGATCTGGGCAAGCGCTGCGTCGAGCGCCTTCTGACGATCCGGGGCTGCGGCCATGGTTCACACCTCTAATGTTGTCTCGCTGTGGAGCGGCCGTTGCGGCCGTTTATCTGTCATTACTGACGCTACTGGCACCCACCGACAAATTTGCCGGCCGAAGTCGCGCATGTGGAAAGTGCCCTGAAAAAAGCATAGTCCTATCCGAACAAATATTCGAATGACCGGCGGCGTGTCAGCGCGGTTTCACGTCCCGGCCAAGCCGCCGTTCCGCGGGGACGTCCTGGACGTCGCAGACTGCCAGCCAGACCTGGCGCGGGGGTACGCCCGCGCCGAGGGCTTGCTCCGCCGTGCGGCCACCGACCCCGGCAAGGACCAGGGAGCGGCCCAGCACCCGGGAGTAGCCTGCTCCGAACTCGTCGTCCATTAGCCGCCAAAAGTCACTGATTCGCACCAATAAATCCTCTCACGGACCGGGAGCCTAGAATGGTTGCCATGAGCAACGCAGGCGACACCACGGAATCCCTTGATGGTGCGGCGGATCCTACGGACGCAGCGCTGTCCGCCGTCGAACACCAGATGAGCCTGCTCTGGCGCCGTGCACGGTCGATCTCGTACCAGCTCTCCCGCCAGGTGCATCCGGATATGGAACCGGCCGCCTATGGGCTGCTCACCGTCATCCGGAGGCAGGGGCCCATCCGCCTGACCGATCTGGCGTCCAGCATCGGCGTCGGCAAGCCCTCCGTTAGCCGGCAGATCGCTTTCCTCGAAAGCATCGGCCTGGTCTCGAAAGAGGCGGACCCGCTGGACGGCCGGGCACAATCGATCCGGCTCACGCCCGAGGGCGAGGCACGGATGCATGAGGTGCAGGATGCCCGCCGGGAGGTCTTCCGCGAACGGCTTGGCTCATGGCCTGTGGCGGAACTGGAAACCCTGGCGTCGTACATCGGCAAGCTCAATGCCACCTACGAGGGCGACGGCTTCCCGCCGGACGAACCCCGCTAGCGCGAAGGAAAGGCCCGCGGCGCAACGCCGGGGCCCTTCCTCAAACACTGTTCGTGGGGCGACAAGCCCGCCGCGAGACGCTAACGCGCCCCGGAGAGCAGGCCCTTGGCCAGTTCGTCTGTCAGGTCGGCGCTGAGTTCACGGTCCAGGTCCCGGCCATAGCGCTGGGAAAATTCCTGCGGCACGGTGTCCGGAACCGCAACTCCTTCGGCAACAGCGACGCGTTCACTTACTTCGCGCAGCATGCTCGAGAGCGGAACATCGAGGGCCGAGCAGATCGAGGAGAGCAACTCCGAAGAGGCTTCCTTCTGGCCGCGCTCCACTTCGCTCAGGTAACCCAAAGATACGCGGGCGCTGTGCGAGACTTCGCGGAGGGTACGGCCTTGGCGTTGGCGGACATCGCGCAGGACATCGCCGATTTCGTGACGAAGTACGACCATTTTGCGCTCCTTGTGTTCGCTCTGTGCCTGATCGGCGAGGCCCACATCCTTCCAGCGGACAACGCCGTTTACGGATACGGGCTGCTTTACCATCTGTATCGCCTTGCTCCCTCGTACATCGGGTCCGCCGGAGGCGAACTGTTGATTCAATCATCCTAGGCGCCACCCCCGTTCGGAGGCGACACTATCTAACAACTATCGGGAATCAACTTTTGTTCCCGCTTACTTTACGTGCGGGTAGCTTTCCATCGCTAGGGCTTCGAGCAACCGTTCCAGCGCTGCGGCGCACGCCTGGCCGCGGATCTCGGGCCGGTTCCCCGTAAAGGTGTAGGCGTAGGACGTTGCCCCTTCGGCGGTGGCAATACCCACGTAGACGGTCCCGACCGGTTTGCCGTCGTGCGGCTCGGGGCCGGCCACCCCGGTGGTGGACACGCCGATGTCGGCGCCGCAGACCCGGCGGGCGCCGGCCGCCATGGCGGCCGCAACCTGAGCGTCCACGGACCCGACGGCGTCCAGCAGGTCTGCGGGAACGCCCAACACTCCGGCCTTGACGGAGTTCTGGTAGGAGACGATCCCGCCCTGGAGCATCCCCGAAGCACCTGGGGTATCCGCCAGCACGGCGGCCAGCATTCCCGCCGTGAGGGATTCTGCCGTCGCCACGGTCGCGTCGCGCTCGATTGCGCCGGCGACGGCTTCCCCGGCCAGCCGATGCAGGTTACTCGTATGGTGCGGCTCGGTCATGGGGTTCCGTCCTGGGTGCGCTGTTTCCGTGCGCGGATGCCGCTGGCCCGCAGCTTGAGCGCTTCAAGGACGTATTCTCCCCCGGTCCACAACGTGATCGCGAGTGCGAGCATCATCACGGAGAAAGCCACAACACCGAGCCAGGCGGCGAGGGAAGCGAGCGGGATGACGTAAAGGAAGATGGCGGCGGTCTGGATGACGGTCTTGAGCTTGCCGCCCCGGGAGGCCGGCATCACCCCGTAGCGGATGACGAAGAAGCGCAGCGCGGTCACTCCCCATTCGCGGAGCAGAATCAGGATGGTGACCCACCACGGGAGCTCTTGAAGCAGCGAAAGCATCACGAGCGCCGAGCCGATCAGCAGTTTGTCCGCGATCGGGTCCGCGATCTTGCCGAAGTCCGTGACCAGGCCGCGGCTGCGGGCTATGTCGCCGTCGAGCTTGTCCGTGTAGATGGCGACGGCGAAGATGGCCGCGGCCACCCAGCGCCACAGTCCGTTGCCGCTGACCAGTCCCGGCGCGTCGGCCAGGAGCGCCCAGACAAAAAAGGGCACCAGCACTATCCGCAGCATCGTCAGGATATTGGGCAGGTTCCAGATCCGCTGGGCGGATCCGGCGCTGTTGGCTTGGGCGCTAGTCACAGTCCTAGGCTACCGTCCGGTGAGTGACCAGGCGTCTTCGGAGCCGTCCTCGTCCTCGGAGTTGCCGTCGGCGCCGTCGAAGTACTCCACGGACTGGCTGCGCTTGTCCAGGTCCGCCGCGACGAGATCCTCGGCGTACCCGCCCTGGGCGATATTCGAGTTGGCGTTATCACTCAAGGCGGCCGTCTGCGCGTCGGCGACGGCCGGCGCGTCCTGCCCCTTCATGGCCGCCAGGACGGCGGCCAGGTCATCCGGCTTGACCAGCACGTCGCGGGCCTTGGATCCTTCGGAGGGACCGACGACTCCCCGGGACTCGAGCAGGTCCATCAGGCGGCCGGCCTTCGCGAAGCCGACGCGCAGTTTGCGCTGCAGCATCGAGGTGGAGCCGAACTGGGTGGTCACCACAAGTTCCGTGGCCTGCAGGAGGACGTCCAGGTCGTCTCCGATGTCGTCGTCGATCTGCTTCTTCTGCGCCTCGGGGGCGACGTCGTCACGGTAGACGGCCTGCAGCTGGCCCTTGACGTGTTCAACCACTTTGTGGATTTCCGACTCGGTCACCCAGGCGCCCTGGACGCGCATGGCTTTGGAGGCACCCATCGGCAGGAACAGCGCATCGCCCTGGCCAATCAACTTTTCCGCGCCCGGCTGGTCCAGGACCACGCGGGAGTCCGTGACGGACGACGTCGCAAACGCCATCCGGGACGGCACGTTGGCCTTGATCAGGCCGGTGACCACGTCCACGGAAGGCCGCTGGGTAGCGAGGACCAGGTGGATGCCTGCGGCGCGGGCCAACTGGGTGATGCGGACGATGGAGTCTTCCACATCGCGCGGGGCGACCATCATCAGGTCGGCGAGTTCATCCACGATCACGAGCAGGTACGGGTACGGCCGGATGACGCGTTTGGAGTCGACCGGGGGGTGGACCTTGCCGGCACGGACGGCCTTGTTGAAGTCGTCAATGTGCTTAAAGCCGTAGTTGGCGAGGTCGTCGTAGCGGGCGTCCATTTCCCGGACCACCCATTGCAGGGCTTCGGCGGCCTTCTTCGGGTTGGTGATGATGGGCGTGATGAGGTGCGGAACGCCTTCATAGGCCGTGAGTTCCACCCGCTTGGGGTCAACCATGACCATGCGGACCTCGTCGGGAGTGGCGCGCATCAGGATCGAGGTGATCATCGAGTTCACGAATGAGGACTTACCGGCACCCGTCGCGCCTGCGACCAGGAGGTGGGGCATCTTGGCGAGGTTGGCGACGACGTAGCCGCCCTCGACGTCCTTGCCGACGCCCATGACCATGGGGTGGTCGGTGCGCCGGGCGTTCTGGCTTCGCAGCACATCGCCCAGGGAGACCGTTTCACGGTCCGTGTTGGGGATCTCGATGCCGATCGCGGACTTCCCGGGGATCGGACTCAGGATCCGCACGTCGGAACTGGCGACGGCGTAGGAGATGTTCTTGGACAGGGCGGTGACGCGTTCGACCTTGGTACCCGGGGAAAGCTCGATCTCGTACCGGGTCACGGTGGGACCGCGGCTGAAGCCGGTGACCTGCGCCTCGACGTTGAACTGGTTGAGGGTCTCGGTCAGGGAGGCCACAATCGCGTCGTTGGCCTCGGTGCGCTCCTTCGGGATGGACCCGGGGGTGAGCACGTCCGAGGAGGGCAGGGTGTAGGTGACGTCCCCGGCCAGCGAGAGCTGCTCGGTGCGCTGCGGGATCGGCGTCGGCAGCGGCGCCGGGGCGACCGGCTTGGAGGGGACCTGGGCGGCCGCGGCCACAGCGGGATTGAGCGACCCGGCGGCGACCATGCCGGGGGTGACGAGCGGGATGGCCTCGGTGGCGCTGTCGGGCTCGTGTCCGGCGTTGCTGCCGGCGGCCGCTCCGAGGCCCTGCGCAGCCTTGATCTTCTCGACGGCGATTTCGGCCTGGGTGGGCCGGCGGACACCGGGGGCGACCGATTTTGCCCCCTTCGCGGGCGCCACGTCCTCGTCGTCGATGACGGCATGTTCGAAGGCCTCGTCGCCGACGTACCCTTCGAGGCCCTCGTCGGTGTCGTCGTCCCTGCCGAACAGCCGCCGGCGCTTCTTCTTCGGCGCCGGGGCATCATTTTCGTACAGGTAGCTGCGGTCGTGGCCATCGTCGTCCGGGTCCTGCAGGTCAACGCCCATCAAATGTTCGTAGGCGCCCCGCAACCGGCCGGGAATCGCTCCGAACGGTGTCGCGGTAACGATCAGCAGGGAGGTGAAGGCGAGCAGGCTGTATACGACCAGCGGGACG
>JBFGBS010000091.1:0-7329 GCA_041567475.1 Arthrobacter sp. | reverse complement strand
GGCAGTAGCCGCCAAAGTCGCGGAACTCAACGCCTCCGTGGGCACCGTCCTGACCGTCAACCCGGCAGGCGGCCAGGGCTTCGAGGGCGGCGGCGAGCCGCTCACCGCCGCCCAGGCCGCCACAGCCGCCGCCGTCCCCAACGTCACCTCCGTCGTCGGGACCCAGGCCCTGCGGCTGAGCAATGCTACCGAGGCCGCCACCGGCCAGGGCGGCCAGGGCGGCGGGCAGGGCGGCCAGACGACGTCGACCCTGACCACCAGCCTGACGTCCGCCGTCGACGCGGGCACCCTCGGCAACCGCAATCAGGACTCAAGCGCCACGGGCACCACCGGCACCGCCCAGCCCGCACGGTCAGTCCCGATCACGGCTACCGGCATTGGAGCAGAGGTGGACACCACGGGTAAGGCCCTGGAGATCACCGACGGCAGCGGCCTGGGTGACTACACGGCCGCATCCGCCAGCGCGATCCTTGGTACCGACCTCGCCGAGAAGAACGCCCTGTCCGTCGCCTCCACGTTCACGATCAACGACCAGGCCTACACGGTCGCGGGTCTCTTCGACTCCGGCACCGCGTTCGGCAACAACGCCCTCTACCTCACCCTCCCGGCAGCCCAGACCCTGGCCGGCCTACCCGACGAACTGTCCACCATGATCGTCACCGTGGACAGTATGGAAAACGTCGACGCCGCCAAGACCGCCCTCCAGGCTGCACTCGGCGAAGACAAGGCCGACGTGACGCAGGGCCAGCGCAACCTCGAAACCGCCGTCAGTTCGCTGGACAGCGTCAAGAACATCTCGCTGATCGCCTTCGTTGCCGCCCTCGGCACCGCGGGCGTCATCATCCTGCTCATTATGGTCATGCTGGTCCGCGAGCGCCGCCGGGAGATCGGCGTCCTTAAAGCCATCGGCGCCCCCAACCGGACCATCGGACTGCAGTTCGTCCTCGAGGCGCTCGTACTCGTGGCCTTGGGCAGCGCCGTGGGCGCCGCCGTCGCGTCCCTCGCCAGCGGCGGGATCGCCTCCGCCCTGGTCAGCACCAGCGCTTCGTCAACCACGACGGCGGGCCCCGGCCAGCGCGGCGGCGGCGGTGCCTTCGGCGGCGCCAACCAGTTGCTGACCTCCGTGACGGCGAGCGCCTCCCCCGGCGTGATTGCCGCCGGCATCGCCGCGGTCTTCGGTGTGGCCATCGTCGGATCCCTGGTCCCGGCCTTGCTGACCGCCCGTATCCGTCCCATCGAAGTCCTCCGAGGAGAGTAACCATGATCGAAGTCAAAAACCTCGTCCGCACGTTCAAGTCCGGCGACCGGACCATCAAGCCCGTCAATGACATCAGCTTCGAGCTCGAGCAGGGCACCCTGGCCTCGATCGTGGGCAAGAGCGGCAGCGGCAAGAGCACCCTGTTGTCCCTCCTCGGCGCGCTGGACAAGCCCACCAGCGGCGACGTCGTCGTGAACGGCGTCAGCCTCGCGGGCATGCCGGACGGCAAACTGACCGAGTACCGGCGCCGGGACATCGGCTTCGTATTCCAGCAGTTCAACCTGATTCCGAACCTCTCCGCCGTCGAAAACGTCATGCTCCCGATGGAGTTTGCCGGCATCCGCACGGCCGAGCGGCGCGCGCGGGCCAAGGAACTACTCGAACAGGTCCAGCTGGATCCGGAGAAGCACCTCCGGCGCATCAACCGGCTTTCCGGCGGCGAGCAGCAGCGGGTGGCGATCGCCCGCGCCCTGGCCAACAAACCCAAACTCATTTTGGCGGATGAGCCGACCGGCAACCTCGACGAGCAGACGGGTGAGCACATCATTGAGCTGCTCAGCTCACTCAGCCGGGACCACAACACCACGATCCTGGTGGTGACCCATGACCGGGCCCTGGCCAACAAGACGGACCGGCGGTTCAGGCTCCAGCAGGGCCGGTTGGCGGAGGAAACGGCGAAGAGCCGGTCCACCGTGGGAGTTCACGGATGACCTGAGCTGCTGCGGCCGGGCGCCGGGTGAGAGGATGGGCACCATGACTGCCCACATCGCCACACCGTGGCTTTTCAGCCAACCGGACCAGGATCCCCGCACGGCTACCGGCGCCAGGCTGCGTTGGGGCGTTGTCGCCACCGGCGGCATCGCCGCTTCCGTCACGCGGGACCTGGCACTCCTGCCCGACGCCGAGCTCAACGCGGTCAGTTCGCGCACGCAGGCAGCCGCGGATGCCTTCGCCGCGGACTACGGCTTTGCCCGCGCCTACGGCGACGACGCAACCCACACCGGGTACCGGAGGCTGCTGGAGGACGACGCCGTGGACATCGTCTACGTCGCCACACCGCACGCCCATCACCACGAAATAGCCCTCGCCGCGTTATCCGCGGGCAAGCATGTGCTGTGCGAGAAGGCATTGACCGTCAACGCCCGCGAAGCCGGGGAACTCGTGGACCTGGCCAGAAGCAAAGGCCTGTTCCTGATGGAAGCGGTGTGGAGCCGCTTCCTGCCGGGCATGCAGCGGGCCTTCGACATCGCCGCTTCCGGTGAAATCGGCGAGGTGCAGTGGGTCAGTGCCGACCTCGGTTTCCCGGCCCCCTACTCCCCCACGTCCCGTCTTTGGGCGCCGAAGGACGGCGGCGGCGCGCTGCTGGACCTGACCGTCTACCCGCTGCTGTGGGCGCTGGGCACCCTCGGCTTCCCGCAGACGGTCAGCGCCACCGGATGGCTGAACGAGGACGGCGTGGATGCCCAGAACGCCCTGACCCTCGGCTACCACCACGGCGCACAGGCGCAGCTGACCTCCTCGCTGCTGGCCCACGGACCACGGACCGCCACCGTGGCGGGCAACCGGGGCTTCCTGCAGAGCGTCGGCTCGATCAATAACCCGGCGGAACTGCTGGTCAGGGTGGGCTTTGAGGAGCCGCGGGTCGAACACTTCAGCGTGGTGGGCCGGGGCTACACCTACGAGCTCCGGGAGGTGACGCGCTGCATTCAGCAGGGCCTCACCGAAAGCCCGGTGATGCCGCTCGAGGATTCCCTGAACACCATGCGGCTCTTCGACGGAGTCCGCGCCCAGCTCGGGGTCGGCTACCCGAACGACGCGCGCAGCTGAGCATCCCGGGTCCTGTCCTCTTTCGCCGGCCTCTGGACTCAAAGCAGCGGCCCGACCTAACCTGAGAGTTACCGCCGGGTCGTTCAGGAATGGGGGTGCGTGCGTGGAGCCAGCTTCCTGGACGTGGTGCGCGCCCCTCCGCAAGCCGTTGCGCCGGCTGCTGATCGCTGGAATCTCCGGCGCGGTCTGGCTCGGGCTCTCTGCGGGTGCCGCAGCGGCCGACGACGGGCGGGCCGTTCCCCGGGCAAGCGGTGCCGTCGCCGCCATGGGAGCCGACGACCTCTTCGATGACATCACGGACGATACCTACGCCGACGACCTCCTCGACAACGATGATGACGACGAGGAATTCTTCGGCTCCGGCGACGAGGGCGACGCCGTCTATGGTTCGCCGGCGGATCTAGTGGTTTCCGCGCCGGACGGCGGGCCAACCGTTCCTGCCGCTGATCAGGTCACAGACCCGGTCACAGGCCCTGGCGCCGGACCTGTTGTGCCGGTACCGGACATCGCGTCCCCGGGGGCAGACCCCGGACATGGCGGTCCCGGCACGTTGCCGACCGTCCCGGCTTCTGAGCCAAACCCTCCGCCGGATCCCGCGCCTCCCGCGGCGGATCCGGGCCCGGATCCCGGCGTGAATCCGGACGGTCCCGTCCCCCCTCCGGACGGTACCCCGCCACAGGCCCAGGATCCCCCGCCGGAACCGCCGACGGACAATACCGCTCAAACGCCGGACGGATCTGCGGCTGATCCGCCCGGGGCGGCAGAACCTGGCCCCGTCGCCGGGCCGGCGGAACCGCCCGCCGCGGCGGTGGACACCGGGACCCCGGCTGATCCGCCTGGCGAGCCGGACGGTGATGCGCCGTCCCTGACAACGGAGCCACCGCCAGCCGAACCGCCGCCCCCGCACCTGCCCGCCGCGATTTCGCCACCGGTCACCACCTACTACCTGCCTTACCGGCCTCCGCCGGCCGTCCACGCACCCGCCAACGGCCTTTGGGCAGCGCAGCCCACGCAGGCTCCCCCTGGCCCTGCCCCCGCGCCGGCGCCGGCCCCGGCTCCTGGCGATGGCGACGGCGACGCACCGGCGCCCGGCCCGGATCCCTGGTCCGGCGGCACCGGGCTGCCCTGGCCTGATTCGTTGCCTCCTGCACCGGCGTCCGGCTCCGGAAGCGGACAATCCTCCCCTGGTCCCGGTGCGACGGCCGCCTGGCTTCCGGGCCTGCCGTTCTCCCTGCCCGTCACAGGAGCCGAGCCCATCAGCGGTCCGCTCCAGCGCGGGGAATCAGCCGCATCGGCTGACCCCGGTTCTTCCCCTGACTGACTAGGCCGGCTCTGCTTCCCCCGGAGCACGGCCCTTCGGGCTGCCTCGCGGCCCTCGTCAGACCTCATTCAGGAGAACTCCCATGGACCACCCCGTCCATTCCCGGGGTTCCGGCATCCCCTTTCCGCGCCGGACGCGACCATCCGCGCGCCGGATGCCCTCCGCGCCGGCACGGACCGGACGCCGCTACCGGCCGGCGCGAAACCCGCCGGTACCGGCGGAGCGCATTATCCGTCCGCCCTGATGGACGGGGCGGTTCGCGTCCCGGTCCGGTGACTTCCGGAGCACACGTCGTTGGGTCCGCTGGGGGACTCAACGGCACCCGCCGGCTCCCGCGGAGGAACCGGACCGTGGCACGTCGGCCGGCTTCGACTTCTTGTTGCCGATACCCAACCCCGTAATATTCTCGGAGGGCGTCGCCGTGGCGCACCGGAAAGGGGCAGGGCAGCGTGGACAGTTCACCCGACAAGGTACCGGCACAGCTTCTAGGGGGCCGCTATCTTCTAGGGGACGTCATCGGCCGCGGCGGCATGGCCTCGGTCTACACCGCACGGGACATTAACCTGGGCCGCACCGTGGCGCTGAAACTGTTCGACCCGCGGCTGGCTGACGCCGATGAACTGAGGCGTCAGGACGCCGAGATCGAACTCCTCGCCAGCTTGAACCATCCAGGCCTCGTGACACTGTTCGACGCCGGCGCTGACGACCGGATCCCGGGTGAACCCCGGCCGTTCCTGACCATGGAACTGGTGGACGGCGAGGACCTCAGGATCAGGCTGCGCCGCAGCCCGGTCACGTTGGAGGAACTGGCCGTTATTGGTGCAGGCGTCGCCGATGCCTTGGCCTACGTTCATTCGCTGGGCATCGTCCACCGCGATATCAAGCCCGCCAACATCCTGCTGGCCCCGGTCACGGCCGGGGACCCCCTGCGGCCCAAATTGACCGACTTCGGCATCGCCAGAATCATCGACGGCACCCGGCTCACGGCCACGGGCACCATGGTGGGGACCGCCGCGTATCTAAGCCCGGAACAGGCACGGGGCTCTGATATCGGTCCGGCCAGCGATATCTATTCGCTTGGCCTGGTGCTGTTGGAGTGCGTCAAGCGCGAAATAGAATACCCCGGCAACGCCGTCGAGTCTGCTGTGGCACGCCTCCACCGGCAACCGGCCATCCCCGAGGACCTCGGCCCGGAGTGGGGACGGCTGCTGCGCGCGATGACCGCCATGCAGCCGGCCGAGCGCCCGACTGCAGCCGCCGTGGAAGCGGCCCTGCGCGGCGCCGTGGCCTCGCCGGTGTCCGCCCCCGCCCTCCCGGCCGGAGCGGACACCCAGGTGTTGCCAGTCCCGCCGGCACGGCCGCCGCAACTTCCTGGCGCCGGTGACGGGGCCGGAACTCTCCGGATGGAGCCGCCGCGGCCCGCCGGCCCGCCCGCCCCGGGCCGGTCGCCCGGACCATCCCGCCGGCCCGGCAGCCTACGGCGGATGAGCCGGCGCACCCGCATCGCCGTCGCGCTCACCGGCGTCGCCTTGCTCGGGGCGATCAGCGCCGGGGCCATCGCGCTGTCTGTCCCCGAAGCCCCCGCCGTCGTCGTCCCCTATCCGAGCGTCACCGGCAGCCTCGGTGACCATCTGAAAGAACTGCAGGAGAGCGTCCAGCCATGAACCGCAACCGCCACGTCCGCGCCGCGGCCCTCCGCCCTGCGTTCCTCCGGAGGTTCGTGCTCGCCAGTGTGCTGTCAGCGGCCCTGGCCGGCTGCAGCGGACCTCCGCCGGAGCTCAGTAGCGACGCCGCCAGCGAACTCCAGTCCCAGGTCCTGGCCGTCACCGAAGCCGCGGCCGCCAACGACTCGGCCGGAGCGTTGATGCAGCTCGATGAGCTCGTCAAGCGGCTCGACGGCGCCGCAGGCCGGGGTGAGGTGTCCTTCCAGCGCCATCAAAGCATCAGCGCCGCTATCAGCACCGTTCGCGCCGACCTCGCGGCACAGATTGCGGCGGCTGAGGCCGCCGCGCAGGCCGCGGCCGAACAGGCTGCAGCCCAGGCCGCCGCTGAACAGGCCGCAGCCGAGCAAGCGGCCGCCCAGGCCGCAGCGGCGCAGCAAGCGGCCGCTGAGCAGGCAGCAGCCGACGCCGCAGCCAAGAACGATAAGGCCAAAGACAAAGACAAAGACAAGGGCAAGGACAAGGACGACTAGGCCCACCGGGTTCAAAGACGGAAACGGCGCACCGGGGACTCCCGATGCGCCGTTCCGGCACTACAACCTAATTCTTCAGGGTCTCAGCCCAGCATCCCCAGCACCTGGCTGAACGTCGTCGAGGGGCGCATCACAGCGGCGGCCTTCGCCGCATCCGGGTGGTAGTAGCCGCCGAGGTCCACCGGTGAACCCTGCACCGCCAGCAGCTGCTCGAGAATGGCGTCCTCGTTCTTCGTCAGCGCCTCGGACACGGCGGCGAACGCTTCGGCCAGTTCGGCGTCGTCCGTCTGGCTCGCCAGTTCCTGGGCCCAGAACTTGGCCAGGTAGAAGTGGCTGCCGCGGTTGTCCAGTTCGCCGGCCTTGCGGCGCGGGGACTTGTTCTCCAGCAGGAACGTGCCGGTGGCCCGGTCCAGGGTGTCGGCCAGGACCTGGGCGCGGGCGTTGCCCGTGCTCACCGCGAGGTGTTCGAAGCTCACTGCCAGCGCCAGGAATTCGCCCAGGCTGTCCCAGCGGAGGTGGTTTTCCTTGACCAACTGCTGGACATGCTTCGGAGCGGACCCGCCGGCACCGGTCTCGAAGAGCCCGCCGCCGTTGATCAGCGGCACGATCGAGAGCATCTTGGCGCTGGTGCCCAGCTCCAGGATCGGGAAGAGGTCCGTGAGGTAATCGCGGAGCACGTTGCCGGTGACCGAGATGGTGTCTTCGCCCTTGCGGATCCGGTCCAGGGTG
>JBFGBS010000090.1:0-7363 GCA_041567475.1 Arthrobacter sp. | reverse complement strand
GATATGTTGACCGGACTAAGACCGATAGCCTCGGACGACCAACGGGCCAATGGAGTCACCAGCATGGGTACACAGAGTCAACACACTTCCGATGAAGTACGTCCTGAAGGGAGCGTCCGGGAAATACCGGTCGCTCCGTACTGGCAGGTGTTGGCTCCTGGTGACCTTCCCGTACCGAGTGTGGAGCAATACCTGCACGACTTCTGGGCACGGGGGATGAGCTCGTCCAGTGTGGAGTCTTATGCACGAGACCTTCTGAGGTGGTTCCGTTTTCTATGGGGTTCTGGCAAGGAATGGAATCGGGTGACCCGCGACGATGTCCGGGATTTCGTGGCCTCCCTGCGTGAAGCGTCGAAGAAGCCGGTGCGGCCTCGACGGCCGGTCCCAGCTGTCAACGAAATCTCCGGCAAGCCCTATCTAAGCGATCTCTATTCCCCACGAACCATCAATCACAACTTGTCAGTGCTCAGCGCGTTCTATGAGTTCCACCGGAGAGCGTTGACGGGACCTTTACGTAATCCGGTGCCTGAGCGGGCCGGCCGTGACGGCCGTTTCGGAGCCCACCACCACCCTGAAAACGAATACGGACAAGGTCCTCGAGCTGACTATCGGCAAAAGATTCCCGTCCAGGCGCCCCGTTCCATCCCCGACAAGGCCTTCGAGGACCTGTTTATTCAGCTCGGAACAAACAGGGATAGGGCTTTGGTCGCCTTCTATGTCTCCAGTGCAGCCCGGCCATCGGAGCTTGTCGGGTTAACCAATGGCATGGTCGATGTCGGGCAGCAATGCATCGCCGTGGTGCGCAAAGGCTCCGGAGCTGTCCAGCGGATCCCCGCATCGCATGAGGCGTTCAGATGGTTTCGGCTGTATCAGGAATCACTCCCCGAGGACCTCACCGTGCCCGGAGCACGTGCATGGTGGACGCTGCGTAAGCCTTACCGGCCGCTGAACTACGAAGCTGCACGGGGCATTCTTCGCCGGGTGAACGGTGTCTTGGGTGCAAACTGGACCCTCCACGACTTCCGCCATACTGCTGCCATCCGGATGGCACGAGATCCCAACATCTCTCTTACAGATATTCAGGCCGTTCTCGGACACGTGCACATCACCACGACCGAGGCGTACTTGAGGCTTCGCGATGACGAAGTCATCGAACGGGTAAACCAGCATCTCGTTTCGCGGGCCGCAGCGAACCGCGACCCGGAGATCGCACCAGAGCATCCGTCACCGTATTCGCCCGCAGATATGACGGAACTCTTTGGAGGCACCGAATGGCAATAGTTCGAGATTATGTGCGCTCACTGCCTGCTTCTGTAGCGCCAGATCAGCCGGCGAAAGGATCTCATGACTCCGTTCCGCGCCTTTCTTTGGTGCCGCAGATCGAACTCGTTGAACGCGCTGAGGGCCTGGACGGTGCGGACGATGTGTCGGTCCGCGGAGTGAGCGTCATTCTGCAGGCGTTGAGTGAATTCGAGGGACAGACGTGGCAGCAACGATGGCAAAATGCCGGCTGCCAAGACCCTGGACACGACTGGAAAGACCGACTCGGCAGCCCATGGCAGGGCATCTACTTGAACCGGGCAGCATTCGAATCGGCGAATGGAATCGCTGACCTCATAGCGCTGGACGTGATCAGGCCAAGCTACACCTGGCTCGGAAAAGCCAGGCCCAGGTTCCACCGGATCCGCCTGAACAGGCATCCGGAGTTCTTCGCTCGAATGACCGAGCACGGAGCATCACTGAAAGTGAGGCCTTCCAACTTCGATAATGGCCTCAACGTCGTGACGAAAGTCCTTGTTCATACCGGCGTGCCGGTGCATGAACTTCGCCCGGAGCATCTTCTTGGATACCGGGATTACCAGATTGGACGGGGCCAGAAACCCGATGGGCTTACCTATGTTTGGTCCATGCTCAAGGACCTCGGGATATTAGACGCCTCCACACCGGGACTGTTGCAAACGGTCGCGGTCAAGCGGCCATCTGTCAGCGAAATGGTGGACTCCTACGGGATCCGGAGCCAACCAGTTCGGGACATGCTGGTGCGCTACCTCAAGATCAGGGAACCATCGGTGGACTACTCGACGATTCGCTGGATGGTTTACGAACTGGTCAAGAATTTCTGGCTCGACATCGAAGTCCACAACCCCGAAGCTGACAGCCTTCACATCAGCTTCGATGAAGGCCGGGCCTGGCTGAACCGATTCACACATGGATCAATCTCGACGAAACACCGCACTCTGTTTATGGTCAGGGGCCTGTACCTGGACATTGCCTCGTGGGCCACCGACGACGCCTACTGGGCCCAATGGGCGGCCCCTTCTTTTCTGACGCGTGAAGATACCTCCGGAGCCAACAAACACAAACGGCGAACCCAAGCCCGAATCCATCAAAGGATCCGGGAACTGAGTCCGTTGCTGCCGAAGCTACTGACGAGCACCGCTCATGAGCTTAAGGACGCTCAGGCACTCTTGGCCGCAGGAACAGCGGCGGATCAAGGGCAGGAATTCGAGCATCACGGAGTCACTTACCGCCGTCAAGAGATGAGCCGGAGAACCATCAACGCACCGCCCGGCTCTGGCCGGATCTGGGTCATTGGCGGGCGCTTTGAACGTCGGGTTGATCTGACTCAACTCGAGGACAACTGTTTCTGGAGTTGGGCGCTGATTAACACATTGAACGAGACTGGGGTGCGGATCGAGGAACTTGTGGAGATCACTACTCACGCATTTTCCATCTATCGACTTCCCGAAACGGGCGAGGCACTTCCACTTCTTCAGATCGTTCCCTCAAAGACCGACAGGGAACGGATACTACTCATCTCTCCCGAGCTCGCCCACGTCTTCGCACTCGTCAAGAGACGAATTTCGAACGCCGACGGACGCGTCCCGCTGGCCGTCCGCTACGACGGTGCCGAGCGGGTCTACAGCCCGCCACTACCTCACCTGTTTCAGTTACGAACCGGAAGCGAACGCCGAACCATGTCACCCGGCTGGGTCAGGGGGGCCATACGCGACGCGATCAACAGGGCCGGCCTTAAAGACGAGAACGGTGACGAATACATATTCACGCCCCACGATTTCCGAAGACTGTTTGCCACGTCGGCCCTGTCAGCAGGGCTGCCCATCCACATTTTGGCCAAGCTCATGGGCCATCAGAACATCTCCACAACCCAGGGGTACGCGGCTATTCACGACGAGGATACCCTCCGGCATTTCAGAGGCTTCCTCGACAGGCGCCGGGCGCTGCGGCCATCCGATGACTACCTTGAACCCAGTGACGCTGAGATACGGGACTTCCACGAACACTTCAAAAAGAGAAAGGTCGAACTGGGCAGCTGCGGACGAGCTTACGGAACACCCTGCATCCACGAGCACGCTTGCATCCGGTGCCCAGTACTGCGTCCCGATCCAACACAACGCCCCCGCCTGGAAGAACTCATTGAAGCCCTTGAAGGCCGGAAGGTCGAAGCCGAACTGCGCGGATGGCTGGGCGAGCTGGAAGGCATAGAAATCAGCCTCAACGCCGCCCGGGAGAAGCTAGGCCAGATGGTGAGGCAGGTATCGCTCGGAATGCCGGCCGTCCCATCCTGAGACCCACATCCGGCCCCGTCAGACCGAAGGCACGGTATCCGCCTTCTGCTGCTCGGAAGACCTGGCCGGCGGTTGAAGCCTTGGCCGTCCGTTATGGATGCCGAAGCGGACCGAAGTAGTCAGCCCGCCTTCAGGACTATCGATCGGGTTACTTGGTCGAACCGTTTTGGAGCTCCGATGTAACTCTGGACAGGTCGTCGCTAATCGCCTTTGTTTGTGTCTGCCCGAGCTGACCACGCTGGGGCCATAATGCCGTCAATGTGGATAGGAGATCCTCGAGTGCGACCGGTTCGTCAGCCAATGACTCAAGGAACGCTGCTGTTTCCTGGTAAACGCGCTCGGAGACTGCATGGCCGGAACTGACCTTGGTCCCGCCCGCGCGGCTGGTTTCCACCAAGCCGGCGGTTTCGAGCGACCGGTAGGCGCGGGCGATCGTTCCCGGTGCGACTCTGAGGTCTGCGGCCAGTTGTCGGATAGTCGGCAACCGGTGTCCCCCCGGGAGTCCACCGGACCGGATTAGTGAGGCGATCTGTTCCCGAACCTGTTCGTACGGAGGGGTTGGATCTGTGGCATCGAGAGCGATCATGCAGCTGCTGCCTCGCCTTGTGCTGCGTGATCGTGGCGGGACGGACGCGGCTCTATACGTGCAACCCGGATTCCGAGGACCGCCGCGGTAACTGCGGCCCCCAGTCCCGCGAGCAGACCTCCGGCGCCCAGTAGCATCAGTACGAGCCCGACCGCGGCCGCTGAGGTCTCGGATGTGGCAGACAGGCCCGTATCGAGCGCGCCGGCGTTGAAAAGGGGAACACCCCCGGCGCCCAAAAACATGCCTAGAGTCAGCAACAGAGGAGCCGCAACAACCCAGGCGACGACGCGTGCTGTATTCGCACGAAGTACAAGGTCAGCTCCGGCGAGCTCCGGCCATGCAGCCGTCGGAAGCAGAACCACGCGCCGAAATGCGGCAGCTGCACCCACTGCCAGCACGGCTAGGGAGGATAGAACCGGAACGGCAAAGTGCCATCCCGGGTGCAGGTAGGGCCCTCCCGGCGGGCAGGCTGCAGTGAACAACGAAGTGCACAGGAACCTCCCGTCCCCGGCGGCGGTCTTGGACAACAGGCCCCCGGCCAGAACTGCCGCGATGGCACCAACTCCAGCGCAGACGATCAGAACGCGAAGACCGCGAGGCAGGAGTTCCCGCACAGATCGGCGGACGAGAAGCGCTGTCCGGCGCGAGACGTCACCGTCGATGGGCACCGCCGGTAGCGCGCCAAAGACGAGCAGTGCGATCCCGGCTCCCGTGGAAGGGCCAACGAACACCGGCACGCCCTGCCATTCCGGAAACGACATCTGGACAATCAAGGCCACGGCAAACACTCCAGCGGCTACCAGTAACGCAGTAGCCGTTCGGCCGATAAGGTTCCGCCGGGCTCGCCCCAGGGCCACCCGGCCTACGCCGCTTCCGGCCCGGGACAGGGTCGCTAGTACCCACACTGACCCCAACAGAACGAAAACCATCAGCCCCGCGTCGAGCAGCAAAGCTCCAGTCGCCATAACCCTCTCCTTAAACTTGTATCAAGGAGAAGGTACAAGCCTGCGAGTGGTGTGTCAACATCTTGGTACACCACATCTAGGGATGACGTCTCCGTGACGTGGCTACTGGGCTAGAGACATACGAGCCGGTCTTGCGAGCATGCTGGAGCTGGATACCCCAGCCGTCCAGGCCTTGGATGAGACCGACGCGGTAGGCGTGGATCGGGTTGACATCCTCGGGGCAAACGTTGACGGCAGTAGTCCGGAGAAGCTACACGGCAAGCGCAGTGGAACAGATCATCATCGACTAGCACACCGCCGACACCGAGTAACCGGACAGGAAACCGCGACAACGCGACCGGCGAACCACCTCCCCGCGGACCAGGAACAACGAGGTCCCCAACCCCGCGGCAGCACCACAAACCGTTCAGCTAAGCTGAACCACATATTTCCTTTGCAGAGGGAAAACCGAGGCAGGGCCGGCGTAAGCCGACCCTGCCTCTTTACAAAGTGATCCGTGTGGTCAGCGGACCTCCTTGACGACACTGCCGCCGCGTGCGGTCAGCGTTTGGTCAACGACTTGTAGAACCTCCAGTCGCCATTCCCATTGCTGTCGTACTGAAAACATCGACGCATGGCATCGATCGCGTGGGACTGCCCCCGGTTTTGTTGACTCCTTGACCTAGCGAGCGAGTGCTCGTGGAAGGATGTTGACCATGCCGACGGCTTATGGGGCGGAGTTCCGCCAGGATGTTATTGATGTGGCCCGCAAGGGTGAGGCGCCTCTGGCGCAGATTGCGAAGGATTTCGGGCTGTCGGTCACGACGTTGAAGCGGTGGATTGCCATCGCCGAGCGTAAGGATTCGGGAGCCGGCCCGGCAGCGGCCGAGTCGGCCGAGATGCGGGAGCTGAAGAAGCGCAACCGCCTGTTGGAGCAGGAGAATGAGATTCTGCGCCGGGCTGCTGCCTATCTGGCAAGGGACATCAACCCAAAATGATGTACCCGCTGGTCACGGATCTTGCCGCCGACGGTGTTCCCGTGGCGGTGACCTGCAGGGTGTTGGGATTCAGCAAGCAAGGCTATTACCGGTGGAGGTCCAGCCCGGTGACGGGACGGGACTGGGCGGATGCGCACCTGGTGAACGCCGCACGGGACATCCACGACGACGATCCCGCCTTCGGGTACCGGTTCATCGCCGACGAACTACCGGAGAAGGGCATTACGGCGGGCGAGAACAGAGTGCAGCGTCTGTGCCGGGACCACGGCATCTAGTCCGTGTTCTCCAAGAAGCGTGGCCTGAACCGGAAACCGGGACCACCGGTCCACGATGATCTGGTGGAGCGGGACTTCACCGCGGCGGCACCGAACGAACTGTGGCTGACCGACATCACCGAGCACCCCACCGCCGAAGGGAAGCTCTATCTCTGCGCGGTGAAGGACGTCTATTCCGGAAGGATTGTCGGGTACTCGATGGACTCGCGGATGAAATCCTCGCTGGCCGTCGCTGCGCTGGAGAACGCGGTGCGGGCACGCCGTCCGGCAGGGACCGTGGTGCACTCGGACCGTGGGTCCCAGTTCCGGTCCCGCCGGTTCGTTGAATCTCTTCGGCACCACGGGTTGACGGGCTCGATGGGCAGAGTGGGTGCGTGCGCGGACAACGCTGCGATGGAGTCGTTCTTCTCGCTGCTGCAGAAGAACGTTCTGGACCGTCACCGGTGGCTCACCCGCCAGGAACTCCGGCTGGCGATCACGACCTGGATCGAGCGGACCTACCACCGCCGGCGACGGCAACGACGGCTGGGGAAACTCACGCCAATCGAATATGAAACAATCAACCGGACCGCGCTCACAGCGGCCTAAGACCCCGAGTCAACAAAAGCCGGGGCAGTCCCGATGGCTTCCAGCGCGGTGAGCCATTCATCCAATGCCGGGGGTGTCGCCCCGCCGGTCGCTCGGTCTTTGAGCGGCCAGAACCACAGGGAGTTCCAAGCATCCATCACCCGGCGAAGACGTTGGTAGGCGCCGTTCTGGTCGTTGAGGGTTTCCTCAATCTGCTCACGGCTGACGGCCTGGACCCTAGTGCCTACATAGCCAGCCTCAACAACCGCCGGGTGTTTGCCGAAGTAGTCGATGTCCCGTCGGGCCTCCGATTCGGCGACCTGGAGACGGCGAAGCGTCAACTTCCACAGCGACTCCGTCCGGCGGCCAAGGCTCACCATGCGATCGATCTGCGTTTTACTGG
>JBFGBS010000089.1:0-7415 GCA_041567475.1 Arthrobacter sp. | reverse complement strand
TACCTGTGGCACGGCCAGCCGGAGAATTCCGCCAGCGGAGGCCAGGACGGCTCCCTGGCCGCCGAGCGTCAACGCCACATGCTCGGCCGACCCGCCGGCGACCAGCGACTCGGCCGCCTGGACCTGGCTCTCAGCGCTCTCGAGCACCGTCCCGAAGTGCAGCCCCAGCTCGCGGCGGCTGGGCTTGACCAGGAAGACCCCCTCTGCGAGTGCCTCCGCGAGCGGCGCGCCCGAGGTGTCGACGACGCAGCGGGCGCCGTGCTTCCTGGCCAAGCGGGCCACCCGTGCGTAGAAGTCCACCGGAACTCCCGGCGGCAGGCTGCCGCTCGCCACCAGATATCCGCCGGTCGGCATCGATTCAGACACCCGGTCCAGGCAGGCCCGCCATTCGGCGTCGGTGAACTCAGGGCCCTCCAGGACGAAGCGGAACTGCTTTCCCGTGGATGTTTCGTCAATGGTGAAATCCTCACGGGTGCTTCCGCTGATCGGGACCGCCACCGCGGGGACCCGTTCGGCTTCGATGAGGCGCCGGTAGGCCTCGCCCGTCGGGCCGCCCGCGGTATAAACCGCCAGCGTCCGCCCGCCGAGCCGCTGGACCACCCGGGAGACGTTGACTCCGCCGCCGCCGGGGTCGACGCGGCTGGTAGCGCACCGCAGTTTGTGCCCGCTGATGACCCGTTCCGTCGAGGTGCTGATGTCCAGGGCGGGGTTCATGGTGAGCGTGACGATTGGCTGTACCGGCATCGGTCCCGAAGCGTCCATGGGGCAAGCATAGGAGTGTCGGGGGCCTGATGGCACGGGCCGGCCCGCAACCATCCCCTTGTGGGGCCGCCCGCGCTCACCCACAATGGGGCGGGGCGGGGCTTCCGCCCCGCGGGCACGGTCGAGAGAGGTTCCATGGCACAGGGCAAGGACGCCGGCAAGGGCGCTGGCCGGGACGGCCGGAAGGATGCTCCTAGTCGTGCGCGGAAAAAGACGAAGCGGCTGGACCGCGACATTTACGAGGCGGAGCTCTTCCGTCTTCAGGCCGAGCTCGTGGCGCTCCAGTCCTGGGTCCGCGGTACCGGTGCCCGGGTTCTGGTGATTTTCGAAGGGCGGGATGCGGCGGGCAAAGGCAGTGCCATCAAGCGGGTCACGGAGTACCTGAATCCGCGTTTCGCCCGGATTGTCGCGCTGCCGGCGCCCACGGAGCGGGAACGCGGCGAGTGGTATTTCCAGCGCTACGTCGCCGAGCTCCCGGCGGCGGGGGAGATCGTCCTGATGGACCGTTCCTGGTACAACCGGGCCGGCGTGGAGCACGTCATGGGGTTCTGCACGCCGTCCGAACACAAACGCTTTATGGCCCAATGCCCCGTGTTTGAACGCCTGCTGATCCAGGACGGCATCATGCTCTTCAAGTACTGGTTTTCGATCAGCCACGCGGAACAGGAGCGGCGGTTCAAGTCGCGCCTGGACGATCCGATGCGGCGCTGGAAGCTTTCGCCGATGGACCGGGAGTCCATTCTGCGGTGGGAGGACTACTCGCGGGCGAAGGACGAGATGTTCATGCAGACCGACACCGTCGAATCGCCGTGGTACGTGGTGGAGGCGGAGGACAAGCGCCGGGCCCGGATCAACATGATCTCGCACCTGCTCTCCAGCATCGATTACACCGAGGTACGGACCGAACCGGTCACCCTGCCGGAGCGCCCCAAGGCGGTGAATTACACACGACCCCCGCGGGAACTTTTCCGCTACGTCCCGGACCACGCCTCATCGCTGGGCCGGAACCGGCGGCCGTAGCCGGCGGGCCGGCAGCACTATGGATGCCTGCCGGAGCGCTCGGTAGGCTGGGAAGATGTCAACTGCCTTTGTCCTGAGCCTGGCCGGGGTCGCCGTCCTGCTCTTCCTGGTCCGGCTCCTGGTGCCGGCCGTCCCGCCCCGCCCGCTGGCGCGGCGCATCACGACGGTCCAGGCGGCGCTGACGGCCGTCGGGCTGCTGGGACTGCTGCTCCATTGCGCGGCGATGTTTTTCGAACCGGTTGTGGCCGCGATCCCGGGCACGGGACCGGCGATCAGCCAGATCAACGGCATGGGCACGGCCAGTATGCTCTGGTACGCGGTTCCGGCGGTCCTGCTGCTCGTGGGCCTGCGTCGGCAGCTGCCCCTTGCCCTGGCGGTGCTCGCGGTGGCCCTGCTGGCCGTGGGGGTCACGATGTACAACGGCGCGGCCCTGGCAACCCACGTGGTGACCATTTATGCCGCGGCCGTGGTGATCGCCGGCATCATGTTCCTGCTGGTCCTGCCCCCATGGTCCGGCCGCGGCACCTCCGGCACGCGGTCGGCGGCCTGAAACGCGCAGGCCTCAGTGTCCGAAAGGATCCGGGTCCACGCCGGGCATCCAGGTCAGGCCGGGAACACCCCAGCCGCTTTTCTTGGCCTGCTTCATGGCCTTGCGGGCGTAGCGGTCGATCAGCCGGTTGACGTACAGCTTGCCGTCAAGATGGTCGTATTCGTGCTGGATGACCCGGGCAAACCAGCCGGTCGCCTCGAAATCCACGGGGTTTCCGTGACCGTCGAAGCCCTGTACCCGAGCCCAGTCAGCACGCTTGAGCGGATACTGGCCGCCGGGGAAGGACAGGCAGCCCTCCTCTTCCTCATCCGGGTCCGGCAGTGCGCCGGAAATCTTGGAGAGCGTCAGGACCGGGTTGACGACGACGCCGGTCGGCGGCGCGCCGTCGTCGTTGACGAATTTGTAGACGAACAGCCGTTTGCCCACCCCCACCTGGGGTGCGGCGAGGCCGACGCCGTTGGCCGCGTCGTTCGTTTCGAACATGTCCGCGATCAGGGTGCGGAGTTCGTCGTCGAAGACCTCGACTTCGGCGGCCCGGCGGTGCAGGACGGGTTCGCCCCAGATGGTGATGGGTAGGACGGTCATATCAGGTGGGTTCCTCTGGTGCTCGTGACCGGGTCAGCCGGCGATGCTGCGGCCGACGACGTCGCGCATGATTTCGTTCGTGCCGCCGAAAATGGTCAGGAGCCGGGCGGCCAGGAAGGCCTGCGCCACCGGGTACTCCATGATGTAGCCGTAGCCGCCGTGCAGCTGGAGGCAGCGGTCCGTGACGGACTTCGCCCGCTCCGAGGCCCACAGCTTCGCGCGGGCGGCTGAAGCGGCGTCGAGTTCGCCGGCGTTGAAGGCGAGGATGGCCTGGTCCACGTAGGCCTCGGTGACCTCAACTTCGGTGAGGATATCTGCGAGTTCGAAGCGGCTGTTCTGGAAGTCGATGATCCGTTCGCCGAAGGCATTGCGTTCCTTCGTATAACGGACGGTCGCCTCGTACATCGCGCGAACGACGGCGGCGCTTGCCACCGCGATTGCCAGCCGGCCCTGGGGGAGCTGTTCGGCCGCATATTGGAGTCCTTTGCCCTCCTCGCCCACGAGGTCAGCGTGCGGGACCCGGACGTTGTCGAAGAACAACTCGGCGGTGTCCGAGGCCTTCAGGCCCATCTTGTCCAGCTGCTGGCCCGTGTTGTAGCCCTCACCCTTGCTGACCATAAAGAGCGAGAAGGAGTCGCGGCTGCCGCGCCCGGTGCTGCCGTCGGTGCGGGCCAGAACGAGGGACGCGTCCCCGGAGATGCCGTTGCCGATGAAGGTCTTCTGGCCGCTGATCAGCCAGTCGTCGCCGTCGCGCACGGCCTTGGTGCGGATGCCGCGCAGGTCCGATCCTGCCCCGGGCTCGGTCCAGGCGACGGATGTGACCTTGTCGCCGGCGGCCATGCCCGGCAGCCAGCGTGCCTTGAGGTCCTCGGAACCGTAGGCCAGGAGGTGGGGGAGGACCATGTCATCATGCAGGTGGAAGGCGAGGCCGACGGCCAGGTGGTTGCTCCTGGCGAACTCTTCGTCCAGCACGGCCCGGAAGCGGTAGTCATCCATGCCCAGGCCGCCGAACTCCTCCGGGACGGCGAGGCCCAGCAGGCCCTGCTCCCCGGCGGCAGTCCACAGCTCACGGGACATCATGTGGTCCTTGTCCCACTGGGCGTAGTGCGGGGCGACTGCTCGCGCGTTGAACTCGGTGGCGATCTCACGGAACATCTCGTGGTCTTCTTCAAAGAGCGTGCGCTTCACGGCGGGTCCTTCCACTGACAAATCCGGAATGGCTGCGGGCAGCGCCCGCAACGGCAGACAACAAAGGCCGCACCGGATATCCGGTGCGGCCTTTGAAAAAGGTCGGACAAACACTGCCGTCCTTCATGAGGGTGAGCGACGGGGGTTGAACCCGCGACCTCCTGGACCACAACCAGGCGCTCTGCCAACTGAGCTACGCCCACCATGTGCCTTTTTGGACCTTCCGGCGTACCGGCTGTCTGGAAAGGCAACGACAAATAGCTTACCTGCTCTTTGGAGGTGCTTTTGCCACTTTTGCCCGATTTCGGGAAATTTCCCGCAAACGTGGCGCAGATTACACCGGAAGTGCCGGCTGCCGGGCGGCCGGAGGGCCGGTTACTCTGCCGGTGCGGGGGCGTCTGCCGGTTCGCCGGGGGCCGTGATCTTCTTGGCGATCAGCTGCGCGGTCTTGCTGTCCGGCCCGGGCGCGGGGACGAAAACGGCTTCCCGGTAGTACCGGAGCTCGTCAATGGAGTCCTTGATGTCGCCAAGTGCGCGGTGTCCGCCGAGCTTGGCGGGGGACTGGAAGTAGGCCCGGGCAAACCAGCGACGGGAGAGCTCCTTGATGGTGCTCACGTCGACCACGCGGTAGTGCAGGTGTTCGACGACCTCGGGCATGTCGCGGGCCAAAAAGACCCGGTCCGTGCCCACCGAGTTGCCGCCCAGCGGCGCCTTCCGCGGCTCCGGAACCCACTTCTTGATGTAGTCCAGGATGATGGACTGCGCCTCGGCCATGGTCTTGCCGTGCGGTAGTTCCGCAAGCAGCCCGGACCGGGTGTGCATGTCCCGGACGAAGTCGTTCATCTGCGCCAGCGCGGCGTCGTCGGGCTTGATGACGACGTCGACGCCGTCACCGAGGATGTTCAGTTCCGAATCCGTCACCAGGGCAGCGACCTCGATCAGGGCGTCGTTGACGGTATCAAGTCCGGTCATTTCGCAGTCGATCCAGACGATGCGTTCATTAGATATAGGCACCCGCCCAGCGTAACTGTTTCGCAGGCCTGGAGCCGTCCGGTGCTAGGATTTCCGGTACCCGGTGTCGGTTTCTTTTCTCGTCCCGGCGCGCCCCGGGCCGCATTCCGCGGCCGGCCGCGGGCGAAGATGTGCCCCCAACAGATTGGACGATCCTGAGATGACGGCGCCCGTACCGGCGGTGGGGACCAAGGCTTCCGCCGGCGTGTCCCAGACCGCACCGAAGGCAGCCGTTGCCGAGGTGGATAACGCCCGGTCCCCGCTGATCGCCGGCTTCGTCGGTTCGATGTTCATGGCGGTCGGTTCGCTGGGCGTCGGCTGGCTCGCCCCGGTTTCCGAACTCCGCAGGGTGCCGCTGTTCATCTGGATGCGCACCGAGGCGGTCGGCGTTGCCCTGTCCATCATCCTGCTCGCCGTCGGCGGGATGCTGCTGGTGCGCGCGTGGCTGCGGCTGGGACAGCGAGTCAGGGTCTGGGGTGCGGATGCCCGGAAGGCGACACTGCAGGCCACGGTCGTCTGGGGATTGCCCATGATGTTCTCCGTGCCGCTGTTCAGCCGGGATGTCTACGCCTACATTGGGCAGGGCCGGCTGATGGTGGAGGGCTTCAACCCTTACGAAAACGGCATATCGGCGCTGTCGAACTACTTCCAGCTTGGTGCCGACAAGATGTGGACCGAGGCTCCCGTTCCCTACGGACAATTGTTCCTGTGGATCGAACAGTTCGTGGTGTGGGCCACGCAGGTCCACCCCGAGGCCAGCATCATGCTGTTCCGGCTCGCCGCCCTGATCGGCATCATCCTCTGCGTGGTCTACGTGCCCAAGCTCGCCGAACTGCACGGGGTCAACCCGCACCGGGCGCTGTGGCTGACCGCGGCCAACCCGCTGTTCCTTACCAACTTCATCGCGAGCGTCCACAACGACGCACTGATGATCGGCCTGGCGCTGGCCGGGCTGTACTACTGTGCCACCCGCCGGGTCATCTTCGGCCTGGTGCTGGTGACGCTGTCCATCGCCGTCAAACCGATCACGATCGTCTTCCTGCCGTTCATCGGGTTGCTGTGGGCCGGCAAGAACGCCAGCTGGCCGCGGAAATTTGTGTACTGGGGCCTCACGGCCGGTTTCAGCCTGGCCCTGCTGTACGCCATGAGCCTGGTCAACGGCTTTGGCTTCGGCTGGATCAACGGATTGTCCGCGCCGGGCAGCATCTGGATCTGGTACGCGCCGGTCGGACTGCTCGGCCTGATCGTCGCCTCGATCTCCAACGCCTTCGGCCTCGACGGCTGGGGACTGGCCAAGTGGGTGTACGACGCCGGCAAGCTGCTCGCCGTCGGGGTCATCGCCTGGCAGATTTTCCGCGGCGACCACGACCGGCTGATGCGCCGGCTGACCTTGGCGTTTGCCGCCGTCGTCCTGCTGGCCCCGATGATCCAGTCCTGGTACATCGTCTGGCTGATTCCGCTCTTTGCCGTCACCGGCATCCGCGACGACTGGCAGGTCAAGGCGCTCTACTTCGTGGTGTCCTTCTTTATGGTCTACGCCATCTCGGACCAGCTCGAAGTCTTCCCCTACCTGCAGACCGCCGACCTCGGACTGGCCCTGGCGCTGGCCCGGAACGCCGCGGCGATCATTGCGCTGCTCTTCGGCCTGTACCTGATCTTCCTGGATCCACGGACCAAGCTGCTGTTCGCGAAGTCCGACGAACCGGTGACCACGCGCCCGGTCATCTGACTGCGCCTGACCGACGGCGCCGGCTGCTTATCCTGACTGTTTGCGGTTGCCGAGCGTTCCGCGGCTTTACTGCAGGACAACGCCTGACGACGTCACGGCAGTGCCGCTCTGGGGGCGGGCGCTGACGTCTACCTGCAATCTCCAGCGCAGGTCCGAGGTTTCGAGGGCCGTCGAGAGCTCTTCGAGGGCCGATGTCCGGATCTGACGGATCAGGTCCTGGATGTCGGCCCGGTCGGTGACCGTCAGCCTCGTCGTCACCTCCGGGGCATCGGCCGTCCCGCGCAGCACGGAATTCGAGGAAACGACGCCCGGAAGGGTGGAAACGCTGGCGTCCAGCGCCCCGGCCAGCACTGACGTGTCACAGAGGGTGAACCCGGCCGCATCGCCGTCGTGCAGACGATACGGGGCGGCCCGGCCCTTCCTCGGAACCTGGGCGAGGATCCACAACAGACCCAGCAGGGCCGCGATGATTCCCACGATCCACAGGATCACCGCCGTTTCGGGGCGGCCTGCCGCTGCCCACAGGTCTCCGCTGATGACCCGGGAACCGGGGTCCGCCACGGCCAAACC
>JBFGBS010000088.1:0-7488 GCA_041567475.1 Arthrobacter sp. | reverse complement strand
GCCGCCGTTCGCGGCGAGGTCCTGGCGCCACTGTTCATGGTTGAGCAGCGGCGAAAACGTATCCACGTACAGGTGTTTCCGGCGCGTTGTGACATCGGCAAACGCGGTGTTGAGTTCCGCCAGCCGGCGGTTCTGCGCCGGGTCCAGCGTGGGGGGCGGGCCCACCACAAAGACTTCGATCTTGTTCTGCGATGCGGTGTCCAGGATGTTGGCCAGATTCAACCGGCTGCGGGCAGTCGAGAGGCCGAAGGCGATATCGCGGCCGGAGAGCCCGATCACGAGCCGGTTTTCATGATGGTCGCCGAAGCGGCGCCCAGCCTCCTCAAGCCAGCGGCCCGCCAAGCCTTCGGTCCCCTCTTCGGGGCACGGCAGGGAGTAGCTTTCGAGCGCCGTCCCGTCCTGCGGGGTGCGGGCCAGCACGCGACCCAGCCAGCCCAGTGCGCGGGGATCACCGAGCCCGGCCAGCAGCTCGTCCCCAACAGCCGCGATCCGCAGCTTCC
Organism: Arthrobacter sp.; assembly: GCA_041567475.1. Taxonomy (GTDB): domain Bacteria; phylum Actinomycetota; class Actinomycetes; order Actinomycetales; family Micrococcaceae; genus Arthrobacter. Next base: position 6,988 of record JBFGBS010000088.1, on the reverse strand, counting down.
GATCTTCCACGACTACCTCTTCACTCCACGTTGCCCCGTGACCCTGTCACACTGACCGGATCATCACACGCTGTCCTTCAAGAATTCTGTTCACACAGCATTGTTCATTAAACAGAACTGCCCGGCCGGAGTCGCACGTGTGAGTCTCCGGCCGGGCAGCTGTGACACTACTTCCGCGCGAACGCCTGCTTCAGCAGCGTGTCCTGCTCGGCAGCGTGGCGCTTCATCGAACCGGCCGCAGTGGATGCCGACGCCGGCCGCGAGATGCGCCGTACCGGCCGCTCCAGCTCCTCCGGCAGGTTCAGGCCGATGAACGGCCACGGACCCTGGTTGGCGGGTTCGTCCTGTACCCAGCACACTTCGGCGTTCGGGTACTTGGCCAGCTCGGCCGCGATCTCCTCTGCCGGCAGCGGGTAAAGCTGCTCGACCCGGACGATCGCCGTCGTCTTGTCCTCGGTCTTCTGCCGGGTGGACAGCAGATCGTAGTACAGCCGGCCGGAGACCAGCAGGACGCGTTCGACGGCGTCCGCCTGCAGGTGCTCATGCTCGGGGATGACGGGGCGGAAGGAGCCCGTGGTGAAGTCCTCCACGGAGGACGCCGCCGCCTTGAGCCGCAGCAGCTGCTTCGGGGTGAAGATGATGAGCGGTTTGCGCGGCCGACTGTACGCCTGGCGGCGCAACAGGTGGAAGTGCGACGCCGCCGTGGTCGGGTTGGCCACGATCATGTTGTCTTCGGCGCACAGCTGCAGGAAGCGTTCGATCCGGGCCGAGGAGTGGTCCGGGCCCTGGCCTTCGTAGCCGTGCGGCAGCATCAGCACGAGCGAGGAGCGCTGACCCCACTTCTGCTCCGCCGAGGAGATGAACTCGTCGATGATGGTCTGGGCGCCGTTGACGAAGTCACCGAACTGCGCCTCCCACAGGACGAGCGCATCGGGCCGCTCAACGGAGTAGCCGTATTCGAAGCCCATGGCGGCGTATTCCGAGAGCAGCGAATCGTAGATCCACAGTTTGGCCTGATCCTCGGAGAGGTTGGCCAGCGGCAGCCACTCGTCGCCATTGGCGCGGTCGTGGAAGACGGCGTGGCGCTGGACGAAGGTGCCACGGCGTGAGTCCTGGCCTGCGAGGCGGACCGGCACCCCTTCCATGATGAGCGAGCCGAAGGCGGCCAGTTCGCCGAAGCCCCAGTCGATGCCGCCTTCACGGGACATCACTTCACGCTTCTCCAGCAACTGCTTGAGCTTGGCGTGGACGGTGAAGCCCTCAGGGACCTCGACGTGGGCCTTGCCGATGCGGGCCAGCGTCTCGGCCGAAATCGCCGTCGAAGCCGGCGCGTTGATGCCGAAATCGGACTGCTGCGCGATGGGGCGTTCGATGTCGGACACGGCGGCGGAATCGGCCGTCACGATCGGGATCGGGGAGGTCTGGGCCGCGTGGGTCTCCGCGAAGACACGCTCCAGCCGTTCCTGGTAGTCGCGCAGGAGCTGCTCGGCTTCTTCCTCGGTGATGTCACCGCGGCCGATCAGGGACTCCGTGTACAGCTTGCGGACCGAACGCTTGGCTTCGATGAGGTTGTACATCAGCGGCTGCGTCATCGAGGGGTCGTCGCCCTCGTTGTGGCCGCGGCGGCGGTAGCAGACCATGTCGATGACAACGTCCTTGTGGAACCGCTGGCGGAACTCGTAGGCGAGCTGGCCGATTCGGACCACGGCCTCCGGGTCATCACCGTTGACGTGGAACACCGGTGCCTGGATCATCTTGGCGACGTCCGTCGAGTACGTGGAGGACCGCGAGGACGACGGCGCGGTGGTGAAACCGACCTGGTTGTTGACCACAATGTGGATGGTGCCGCCGGTCCGGTAGCCGCGCAGCTGGGAGAGGTTGAGCGTCTCCGCGACCACACCCTGGCCGGCGAAGGCCGCGTCGCCGTGCACCATGATCGGCAGCACGGGGAAGTTCTCGCCCTGGTCGAGGCGGTCCTGCTTGGCGCGGACGATGCCCTCCAGGACGGAGTCCACGGCTTCGAGGTGGGAGGGGTTGGCCGCGAGGTAGACCTTGGTCTCGTTGCCGTTGTCCGACGTGAACGTGCCCTCGGTGCCGAGGTGGTATTTCACGTCGCCCGAGCCCTGCACCGAACGCGGGTCCTGGGTGCCTTCGAATTCGCGGAAGACCTGGGCGTAGGTCTTGCCGGCGATGTTGGTGAGGACGTTCAGCCGGCCGCGGTGCGCCATGCCGATGGCCACCTCGTCGAGCTGGTCGTCGGCGGCGTCGGAGATGATGGCGTCCAGCAGCGGGATCAGCGACTCGCCGCCCTCGAGGGAGAAGCGCTTCTGGCCCACGAACTTGGTCTGCAGGAAGGTCTCGAAGGCCTCGGCGGAGTTCAGCTTGGAAACGATCCGCAGCTGTTCCTCGCGGCTGGGCTTCGAGTACGGGTGCTCCAGCTGGTCCTGGAACCACTTGCGCTCTTCGGGATCCTGGATGTGCATGTACTCGATGCCGGTGGTACGGCAATATGCGTCGCGGAGGACCCCCAGGATGCTCCGGAACTTCAGCATCGGCTTGCCGCCGAAGCCGCCCGTCGGCCATTCCCGGTCGAGGTCCCACAGCGTCAGCCCATAGGTGAGGACGTCAAGGTCCGGGTGCTTGCGCTGAACGAATTCCAGCGGATCCGTGTCCGCCATCAGGTGGCCGCGGACACGGTAGGAGTGGATCAGCTGCTGGATCCGGGCGACCTTGTTGATCTGGTCGGCCGGATCCACCTGCAGGTCCGGGCTCCAGCGGACGGGCTCGTACGGGATGCGCAGCGACTCGAAGATTTCATCGTAGAAATTCTGGGCGCCGAGCAGGAGCTGGTGGACCAATTTCAGGAATTCGCCGCTGCCGGCACCCTGGATGACGCGGTGGTCATAGGTGGAGGTCAGCGTGAGGACCTTGCTGACGGCGTTGTGCGCCAGGATCTTCTCGCTCGCGCCCTGGAACTCCGCCGGGTAGTCGAGGGCGCCGACGCCGATGATGGCGGCCTGGCCCTTGGACAGGCGCGGCACGGAGTGCACGGTGCCGATACCGCCGGGGTTGGTCAGCGAAACGGTGGTGCCGGAGTGGTCGTCGGCGGTGAGCTTGCCGCTGCGGGCCCGCTTGATCAGGTCCTCGTACGTGTGCCAGAACTCGGAGAAGTTGAGGGTCTCGGCCTTCTTGATGTTCGGCACCATGAGCAGGCGGGTGCCGTCCGGCTTGGGCATGTCGATCGCGATGCCGAAGTTCACGTGCGCCGGCTGGACGGCGACCGGCTTGCCGTCGATTTCGTCGTAGTAGACGTTCATGGACGGGAACTGGGAGAGCGCCCGGATGACGGCGTAGCCGATCAGGTGCGTGAAGGAGACCTTGCCGCCGCGGGCGCGGGCCAGGTTGGAGTTGATGACCACACGGTTGTCGATCAGCAGCTTGGCCGGGATCGCCCGGACGCTCGTCGCCGTCGGGACCTCGAGGCTGGTCACCATGTTGGTCGCGATCGCCTTGGCCGGGCCGCGCAGGACCGAGACAACGTCCTCCTCGGGAGCCGTGGGCGCCTTGATGTTCTTGGGCAGCTGGGCCGGGATCGGCGCGGTGCCGGTGCCGGCTTCGGTGTTCTTGGAACCATCGCGTGCGACCGTGGCGGGGGCCTTCTGCACCGACGTGACCGAGGCCGAAGCGGCGGGCGGGGACGTCACCGGTGCCGCAGCGGGCCGGGCAGGAGCCTGGGCCGGCGCGGCCGGCGCTGCTGCCTTCGCCGCGGGCTGGGCTACCACGGGAAGTTCACGGGTCTCCGGGCGCGCGGCGTTCTCGGAGGTGCCAGACGTTCCGTTGGTCGAGGAATCGTCGCCGGCGTCGTAGGACTCGAACAAGGGCCACCACTTGGCGTCGACCGTGTTCCTGTCCTGCTGGTACCGCTCGTACAGTTCGTCAACGAGCCACTCGTTTCCGCCAAATTCCTCGGGTAGACGGTGGCTAGGCTGCTCTGGCACTTGAAATACGCCTCTTCCATGAGTTTGCTTCCCGCTGATTCCACGGCGCGTCGTCACGACGGATGAACCAGTTTGTACGTCCAGTGGATCCAGACCCATGCCAGTCTAGTGACGATCCTCGCGAAACCGCCAATATGCGTGACGGAATTCACGATGTGGCCCCAAATCGGTGCGTCGCGGGTGCCGGATCGCACGGGCAGAAGCCGCGCCGGGGGCGCCGGTACTCGCCTACAATCGCAGGACCGGCGCCCCCGCGGCGCCCGGCATGTCCGGCCAGAGCGAGCCCGCCTACAAAGGAGCCTCCGTGCGTTTCCTCCATGAGCCCAGCACCGACCTCACTTACTCCGATGTCTTCCTGGTCCCGTCCCGATCGGACGTCATCTCGCGGCTCGATGTGGATCTGGCCCCGGACGACGGCACGGGCTCCAGCATTCCCCTGGTGGCGGCCAACATGACGGCCGTGACCGGCAAACGGATGGCCGAGACCATGGCCCGCCGCGGCGGCCTGGCCGTCCTGCCCCAGGACGTCCCGATCGGCGTCATCCGGGACGTCACGGCGTGGCTCAAGACCCGGCACCCGGTGCTGGAGACACCCGTCCGGCTGGCACCGTCGGATACCGTCATCGATGCCCTGCACCTGATGGGCAAACGGCCCCATGCTGCCGTGGTGGTGGCGGACGACGCCGGGACGGTGACCGGCGTCGTCCGCGCCGCCGACTGCGAAGGGCAGGACCGGTTCGCCTCGCTGGCCTCGGTGATCCGGCACCAGCCGCTCGTGCTGGCCGCCGGAACGATCGCCGGCGGATCCGGGCCCGCGCTCCGGGAGGCGTTTGCCGCCATGGACGCCGCCGGGACCGACTACGCCCCGGTGCAGCAGGACGGCGTCCTGATCGGCGTCCTCACCCGGAAAGGCGCCCTGCGCTCCACGCTGTACCGTCCCTCGCTGGACGCCGGCGGGAACCTCAAGGTCGCTGCCGCGGTGGGGATCAACGGCGACGTTGCCGGGCGGGCGGCCGACCTGCTGGCCGCCGGCGTGAACGTGCTGGTCCTCGACACGGCCCACGGCCACCAGCAGAAAATGTTCGATGCGCTGGCCGCGGTCAATCGGCTGAACCCCGGCGTGCCGGTCGTAGCCGGCAACGTGGTCACGGCCGAAGCCACCCGCGAGCTGATCAGTGCCGGCGCGGACATCGTGAAGGTCGGCGTCGGCCCCGGCGCGATGTGCACCACCCGGATGATGACGGCCGTCGGCCGCCCGCAGTTCTCGGCCGTGCTCGAATGCTCCGCGGCGGCGCGCGCCGCCGGCGGCCGGGTCTGGGCCGACGGCGGGGTCCGGTATCCGCGCGATGTGGCGCTGGCACTCGCCGCCGGGGCCAGCCAGGTCATGGTCGGTTCCTGGTTCGCCGGCACCCACGAAAGCCCCGGCGACCTCCACGTCGATGCCGGCGGACGCCAGTACAAGGAAAGCTTCGGCATGGCCTCGGCCCGTGCGGTGCAGAACCGCAACCAGCGGGAGGGGGCCTTCGAAAAGGACCGGAAGGCGCTGTTCGAGGAGGGCATCTCCACCTCCCGGATGTACGTGGACGCGGCGAGGCCCGGCGTCGAAGACCTGCTGGACATGATCACCGCAGGCCTGCGGAGTTCGATGAGCTACGCCGGCGCCGCCGACCTGGCCGCGTTCCGCGAGCGGGCCGTCGCCGGGTTCCAGTCCGCGGCAGGCTACGAAGAGGGCAGGCCGCTGGCGCAAAGCTGGTGATCCGGCGGCTCCCCGCCGCCCGCCGTCCGCAACTCGCGCGGCGCCGGGCGACCGGCGGTGCGGCTGCTCCCTGTAGACTGAAACTCTTATGGACAGTAAATCTAGGTGCCGGCCTGGGGGCTGTCAGCGAGGAACGGAATCCGTTCCCGCGCAGTCCACCCGCAGAGCCGGCAAACCCCGTTCACGCGCCCATCAATCTCCGGCGGCATGTCCGCCCGGAGCCTTCCGGGAAACAGCGTCGGCCTCCGCCGACCATCCTCCGCCGGACAGTTTCCCCCGGCACGGCCTCCCGCCCGCACCGCCGCAGTTCCTGCGCTCTGCCGGCGCGCCGGAAGCAGGCCGCTAAATGGAATGGATCCTCCTTCTCGCCGGCCTGCTGCTCATCCTTGGCACCGGGTTCTTCGTGGCCGTGGAATTTTCCCTGGTCGCCCTTGACCAGTCCACGGTGCAGCGTGCCGTGGACAACGGCGATACGGCCGCCGAGCCACTGCTGAAATGCCTTAAATCCCTGTCCACGCAGCTCTCCAGCTGCCAGTTGGGCATCACGATGACCACCCTGTTGACCGGCTACGTGATGGAGCCCTCCGTGGGCAAGCTGCTCGAAGGGCCGCTGGCCGCGGTCGGGGTTCCTGCCGCCGCCGCCGGCTCGGTCTCGCTGGTGCTGGCCATGGTGCTGGCAACGCTGCTCTCCATGCTGATCGGCGAACTCGTGCCGAAGAACATGGCCATTGCGCTCTCGTTCCAGGTTGGCAAGGCCCTGGCCCGCCCGCAACTGGTCTTCACCGCGGTCTTCAAGCCCGCCATCGTGGTCCTGAACGGTTTTTCGAACAAGGTCCTGAACGTCTTCGGGCTGGAAGCCAAGGAAGAGATCTCGGGAGCACGCACCCCGGCCGAACTGGCCTCGCTCGTGCGCCGGTCCGCCGCGATGGGCACCCTCGATCCCGGCACCGCAAACTTCATTGCGCGGACATTGAAATTCTCCGGCCGGACCGCTGCGGACGTTATGACGCCTCGGATCCGCGTGGAGACAATCGACGCCGATCAACCGGTCTCGGACATCGTGGAGGCGGCCAAACGCACCGGATACTCCCGCTTCCCGGTCATCGGGGAGTCCTCGGACGACATCCGCGGCGTGGTCCACATCAAGAAAGCCATCGCCGTACCCGCGGACCGGCGCGCGAACCTCGAAGCGGGCGCCATCATGACGGATGTGCTCCGCGTGCCGGAAACCATC
>JBFGBS010000087.1:0-7534 GCA_041567475.1 Arthrobacter sp. | reverse complement strand
TCGGCGTCCGGACTCCGCGCTCGGCCCGGCTTCCGCGGCGCGGCAGGCGCCGGAGGGCCGGTGTGGACGGGCCCCGCGGAAACGCTAGGCTGGGAAAGTCCAGTTCGCGCCCCCTAGGAGTCCCGGTATGAACCTCTTTATCAAACTGCTCGGCACCGGAATCAGCCTGCTTGCAGGTTTCGTCGGCACCAAGCTGGTCGACTCCACATGGGAGAAGATCACCGGCTCCAAACCGCCCAAGGGCGACGACGACGACGTTCCCACCACCTTGCGCCATGCCCTGACGTTCGCCCTCATTTCGGCCTCGGTCAGCGCCATCATCCAGGTCCTTGCGAACCGCGGCACGCAGCGTGCGATCACCCGCTTCGCGAAAACCCAGGACATCGTCTAGGAACCGAGGGCCGGCGGCGTCCCGGCGGGGCGGGCCTACCGCCGGCCCGGGGCGCCGGACCCGGCCGGACCGGCGTCGTCGGCGTCCGCATCAGCCTGCGCGGCTGCCTGCTGGACCACGGCTTCAAGCTCATCCGTGCTCAACAGTTCCGGATGCAGGTGCTTGGTCCGGTAGCCGGCCCTGCCCACCATGTGGGCGGATACAGGCACGGTGAGCAACTGGAAGATCCAGGCCACCAGCAGGACCGGCCACACCCACCAGGTCCGCATCTGCAGCCCGAGGGCAAACAGCAACAGGAACAGGCCCAGCACCTGGGGTTTGGTGGCGGCGTGCATCCGGCTCATAAGATCCGGGAAACGCAGCAGCCCGACGGCAGCCGCGAGGGACAGCAGCGCGCCGACCACCATAAAGACGGCGGAGACGGCGTCGATCACTGCGTCGACCGGGAAATCCTCAAGCTTCACGGGAGGCCTCCCTGCGGTCCGCGACGAACCTGGCCACGGTCACGGAGCCGACGAAGCCGATGATCGAGATCGCCACGACCAGCATGATGTTGTTGAGCCGGCGGTTGACGGCCATGTCGATGCACAGTGCGGCGGCAAAGATGGCCAGCAGCACGTCGGCGGCGAGCACCCGATCCAGCAGCGAGGGGCCGATCGCGATCCGGATGATCGCTCCGCCGGCGGCCAGGGACAGCACGATGGCGGTCACGGTCAGGACGAGCTGCATCACGCGCTCTCCTCCTCTTTCAGTGCGGACAATTCCTCGCGCGAGCCCATGATGCGGATCAATCCGGCCTCGGTGTCCCGGACCTCCTTGCGGAGCCGGTCCGCGTCCTCGGCGGTGCGGACGTTGATCCCGTGGATGTAGAGCGTCGAGGTCGACCGGTCCACCTCCACCACCAGCGAGCCCGGGATCAGCGAGATGACGTGCCCCGTCGCCGTGACCAGCAGGTCCGAGTGGCTCCGCAAGGGGACCGCGACGACGGCGCTGATCACCCGCGGCCCGGTTCCCACGGCCAGGGCCAGGATCTGGAAGCTCGCGGCCACCACTTTGCCCAGGAAGATCACGGCAAATACGGTGGCACGCAGCACGTTGAACCGGCCGCCCAGCTCCACCGGGGGAAGGTAGAGCAGCCGGGCGACCACCACGGAGATCAGCGCGCCGAAGAGCAGGTTGCCGGCGCTGAAGTCCTGCCACAGCGCGCCCCAGACAAAAACGAGCCACACAAGCAGCGGCAGCTCCTGCCGGAGTGAAATCCGTTGCCGGCTCATTTTGCGGCCTCCGGCTGCGGGCTCTCCTGCTGCCGGGCCTGCCCGGATGCCGGAGCCGCGGGGACAGCCGTTTCCTCGCCCAGGACCGACTGGATGTAAGCCGAACGGTCCAGCATCTCGCGCGCGGAGTGGTCCGCCAGCTGGAAGAGCGGCCCGGCGAAGACCGTGAGTGCGACGCCGGCGATCACGAGGCCAAGGGTGGAACCCACCATGGTCCGCGGCAGCAGGGTGACATTGGATTTTCCTGCCCGGCTCCCCGTGGCCGAGTCCGCGGGCGCGGCAAGCAGCACCGGGTCCGGGTGTTCGGCGTCCCCGGGCTGGCGCCAGAAGGCCCGGTTCCAGACCCGGGCGACGGCAAGCAGGGTCAGGAGGCTGGTCAGCACTCCCCCGATCACCAGGGCGTACGCCAACGGCGTGCCGAGCTGCACCCCGGCCTGCACGAGGCCCAGCTTGCCCAGGAAACCCGAGAACGGCGGGATCCCGGCCAGGTTCATGGCGGGGAGGAAGAACAGCACGCCCAGCAACGGGGAGAGTTTCGCCAGTCCCGCCAGCCGGTCCACCGAGGAGCTGCCGCCGCGGCGCTCGATCAGGCCGGTCACCAGGAACAGGCTGGTCTGGATGGTGATGTGGTGGGCCACGTAGAAGACGGCGGCGCCCAGCCCGGCCACGGTGGACAGGGCGAGCCCGAAGACCATGTAGCCGATGTGGCTGACCAGGGTGAAGGACAGGAGCCGCTTGATGTCGCTCTGGGCGAGCGCGCCGAGAATTCCGACCACCATGGTCAGCAGCGCCGCGATCATCAGCGGGGCGTTGAGCGCATCCCCGGGAAACAGGAGTGTCTCCGTCCGGACCATGGCGTAGACGCCCACTTTGGTCAGCAGCCCGGCGAATACGGCGGTCACGGGGGCCGGAGCTGTCGGGTAGGAGTCCGGAAGCCAGAACGAGAGCGGGAAAACTGCGGCCTTGATCCCGAAGGCGACGAGCAGCATAACGTGCAGCAGGGCCCGGGTGCCCTCATCCAGGTCCGCGAGCTTGACGGCGAGGTCGGCCATGTTGATGGTCCCGGTGGCGCCGTAGATCATGGCGATGGCGATCAGGAACAGCACGGAGGACACCACGGAGACCACGACGTAGGTCACTCCGGCACGGATCCGCGGGCCCGTCCCGCCCAGGGTCATCAGGACGTAACTGGCGGTCAGCAGGATCTCGAATCCGACGTAGAGGTTGAACAGGTCACCGGACAGGAAGGCGTTGGACACCCCGGCCACGAGGATCAGGTACGTGGGGTGGAAGATCGAGACCGGCGCGTCCTCGTCGCCGTCCGCCATGCCCTGCCCGGTTGCATAAACCAGCACCGCCAGGCTCACCACCGTGGAGACCACAAGCATGAGCGAGGAGAACTGGTCCACGACCATCACGATGCCCCACGGCGGAAGCCAGCCGCCGAGGTTGACCGCCGACGTTCCGCCGTTCCAGACCGACGCAAGCAGCCAGCACTCGAGGAGCAGGGTCACCGAGAGCACGGCGATGCTGACAATCCGCTGGCTGCGGGCGCGCCGGATCAGCAGGAATGTGAGGGCCGCCCCGAGGACCGGGAGGAGGACGGCGAGCGGGGCGAAGCTGGCGATGTTCACGGCCTGCCGCCTTCCGTTTTCGGGGCCGCCCGGGGCGAGCCTGGTTGTTCTTCGGCCGCGAGGGCCGCGGCGGAAGAACCGGTGGTGGTCAGCGGGAATTCCGAGGTCTCCGCGGGGATTTCGGCGTCGTCCTCGGCATCGAAGCTGGGCGTCGCCGCCACCCGGCGGTCCTCGGCGTCGTCCTGGATGTCATCCTGGCGGGCCAGGGCCCAGGTGCGGTAGATGATGCCCAGCAGAAAGGCGGTGACGGCGAACGAGATCACGATCGAGGTCAGGATCAGCGCCTGCGGCAGGGGATCGTTGTAGTCATTGGGGTCGACTTCCGCGCTGAAGATCGGCGCACGCCCGGCGTAGCCGCCGGTGGCGAGGATCAGCAGGTTGGTGGCGTTGGCCAACAGCATCAGGCCCAGCACAATGCGTGTGAGGCTGCGCTCCAGGACCAGGTAGATGCCGCAGGCGTACAAGGCCCCCATGACCAGCAGCAGGGTCAGGTTGACGTTCATCCGTCCTCCCGGGCAGTGGCAGCGGCGGGCACTCCGCCGGATTCCGGTCCGCCCGGCGGCCCGTCGGGGGATGCCTCGGGGCCTTCTTCGAAGTGCTCATCGATTTTCGCCCCGAGGCTGCGCAGCACGTCCAGGACCAGCCCGACGACCACGACGTACACCCCGATGTCGAAGATGGTCGACGTAACGAACTTGATGTCCCCGAAGACGGGCAGCCATAGTTCGATGATCGCGCTCTGGAACACCTGTCCCCCTAGGAGCAGCGGAGCCAGTCCCGCGGACGCGGCCGTGGCCAGCCCGATTCCGAGTAGGGCGCCCGCGCTGACCGGCGTGGCCTCCCGCAGCTCGAACCGGCCGCCGGCGAGGTACCGGATGGTCAAGGCCATGCCGGCGGTGAGTCCCCCGGCGAATCCTCCGCCGGGCAGGTTGTGGCCGGCGAGGAGCAGGTACAGCGAAAAGACGATCATGGAGTGGAAGATCAGGCGCGTGACGACCTCGAAGATGATGGAGCGGCGCTCCGGGGCCAGGGTACGCCCGGCGACCAGCCAGGCGTCCCGGGTGGCGGCGGCGAACCGGCGGTTCGTGGCCAGTGCGGCGTCGTCACGGCTGCTGCCGCGGGCGCGGTGCAGCCGCCCGACGGTGCCTTCGGCAACGGTCGAGGAGATCCCGAGGCTGTCGCCGCGGCCCTTGACGAAGATCAGGCTCGCGACGCCGGTCGCGGCCAGCGCCAGGACGGCGATCTCACCGAAAGTGTCCCAGGCGCGGATATCCACGAGGGTGACGTTGACGACGTTCAGTCCGCCGCCGCCCTCGTAGGCCAGCTGCGGGAACTCCAGCGAAACCGGCTGCGCCACGCGGGCGCCGAGGGCGTTGATCGCGACAAGGATCATCGTGGCGCCGAACGAGAGAGCGATGATGACCCGGATCAGCCGGTATTTTCCGCCGGTACGGTCCCGCAGCTCGGCTGGGAGGCTCCGCATGGCCAGCAGAAACGCCACCAGGATGATGCTTTCGACGAGCACCTGGGTCAGGGCGAGGTCCGGGGCTCCCTGCAGCGCGAACATGAGCGCGATTCCGTAGCCGGCGACGGCCACCATCAGCACGGCCAGGAACCGCTTGTCGGCCCGGACGGCGGCGAGCGCTCCGATGACGATCCCGGCCCCGGCGACGAGTTGCAGCGGCGAGTTGGGGTCGATCAGGTAGAGGCCTTCCGGCAGCGGCTTCCGGGCCAGGACCAGCGCCGTCAGCGGCAGCACGAAGGCGACCGTCAGGATGACGGAGAGGTAGAAGAACAACGAACCGCGCTGGGTCCGGCCGGTCACCCAGACCGCGATGTCGTCGAGGGCACCAATGGTCAGCTGGTAGGCGCGGTCACCGTCGACCCAGCCGGGCACCCGGGCCTGCAGGCGGGACACCGCGGAGCGGCCGAAGTACATGGCGAGGCCCGCGGCGAAGGTGACGGCGGTCAGCCCCAGCGCCGGGGTGAACCCGTGCCAGAGCGCCAGGTAGCCGGCGTCGCCGGCGGCCGTACCGCCGTCGGGCGCCGTGCCTGCCGCGACCAGCGCGGCGTAGGGCTGGATCCAGCCGTCGACCGGGGCGGGCCACAACCCGTACAGCACCGTCAGGACACTCAGCACGGCCGGTGCGGCGAGGAACGCCGGCGGGATCGGTTTGAAGGGTGTCGGCGCCACGCCGGGTTTCACCGCGAAGGCCCCCCACATGAAGCGGGCGCTGTAGGCGAACGTCAGGATGGAGCCGACGACGAGTCCGGCCAGGAGCAGCTGGCCGACCGCCGAGTCGGCGCCGTAGTGGACGAACGCCTCGAAGACGGATTCCTTCGCCACGAACCCGGCCAGCGGCGGAACGCCGGCCATCGATGCGGCACCGATCGCCGCCACGACGGCCAGGGCCCGGGCGGACCCGAATACGCCGGAAAGTTCGCGGATGTCACGTGTCCCGGCCTGGTGGTCGATGATCCCCACCACCAGGAAGAGCGTGGCCTTGAACAGCCCGTGGGCCAGGAGCAGGGCGAGGCCGGCGAGGGCCGCCTCGGGCGTGCCCAGGCCCACCACCATGGTCAGGAAGCCGAGCTGGCTCACGGTGCCGTAGGCCAGGATCAGCTTGATATCCGTCTGGCGGAGCGCCCGGTAGCCGCCCACCAGCATCGTGGCCAGTCCCAGGCCGAGGACCACCGGCAGCCAGAACGCCGTCTCCGTGAAGCCGGGCGCGAGGCGCGCAACGAGGTAGATGCCCGCCTTTACCATCGCCGCGGCGTGCAGGTAGGCACTCACGGGAGTGGGGGCCGCCATGGCGCCGGGGAGCCAGAAATGGAACGGCACCAGCGCGGATTTGGTCACCGCGCCGACCAGAATGAGCACGACGGCGGCCGCCACGGCATCCGCGGCGGGCCCGGAGACCAGCGCCGGGGCCTGTTCCATGATGGCCTGGATCCGGTAGGTGCCGGCCGCGTTGCCGAGGATGACCAGCCCCACCAGCATGGCGAGCCCGCCGGCGGTGGTCACCACGAGGGCCTGCAGCGCCGAACGGCGCGCGGACAGCCTGGTCCGGGCGTAGCCGATCAGCAGGTAGGACAGCACGGTGGTCAGTTCCCAGAAAATGAACATCAGGAGCAGGTCATCGGCGGTGACGAGCCCGAACATGGCCCCCGCGAACGCGAGGAGTTGGGCGCCGAAGCCGCCCAGATTCTCATCCCTGGCGTCGAAGTACCGGGCGCAATAGAGAAGGACCAGGGCGCCGACGCCCAGGACCAGCAGGGACATGACCCAGGACAGGGCATCCATCCGGAAGGCCAGCTCAAGCTTGAGGTCCGGAATCCACGGCAGCACCTCGGCAATGGCACCGCCCGTGCCCGGGACGGCGCCGGTCCCGGTCCCTGCCCCAGTCCCTGTCCCTGGGTAGACGGCGCCGTGTTGGAGCATCAGCCAGACAAATGAGCCCGCGGGGACGGCGGCCAAAGCGTAGAACGAACTGCGGCCGAACCGGCGGAACAGCAGCGGTGCCACAGCGGCCAGCACGAAGTGCAGGGCAAGGACTGTGATCACTCGTATCTCCGCAACGTCAGGAATTTGATGGTCAAAAGTCGGGCAGGCGGGGATTTCGTTCGGCTCGGTGCCCACAGTTTACCAAGCGTGTACAAATTCTTTGGGCAGCGACCCCGGCGCTTCGCACCCGGCAGTTAGGATTCACGCTATGACCTCCCCCGCTCCCGGAGCCACGCGCCCCCACTCGGAACTCGAATCCGGGAACCACCCCTTCCGCAAAGGGCAGGTGCTGGCCTGGGCCGCCTGGGACTGGGGCTCGGCAGCGTTCAACGCCGTGATGACCACCTTCGTTTTCACCGTGTACCTGACGTCGGAGGCATTCGGCGGGGAAGACCAGGCCTCGGCGGTCCTGGGCGGAGCCCTGGCCATCGCCGGCGCGGCGATCGCACTGCTGGCTCCGGTCACCGGTCAGCGCTCGGACTCCGGCGGGCGCCGTAAATTGTGGCTCGGCGTCAACACGGCGGCCACGGCGCTCGTAACCGGCCTGTGCTTTTTTGTCTTCCCCCGGCCGGAGTTCCTGCTTCTGGGGGTGACGCTCATTGCGCTCGGCAACGTGTTCTTCGAATTCGCGGGCGTGAACTACAACGCCATGCTGGCGCAGATCTCCACCCCGAAAAATATCGGCAAAGTCAGCGGATTCGGGTGGGGCATGGGCTATCTTGGCGGTATC
>JBFGBS010000086.1:0-7601 GCA_041567475.1 Arthrobacter sp. | reverse complement strand
GACGCCGAACTCGTTGGTGTTCCCACCATCCTGGCTGTGGGCCGCGGACTCGTCGACGGCGTCGTGGAGATCAAGGACCGCCGCAGCGGCAACGCGGAAAACGTGGCTGTGGACAAGGCGGTTGACTACGTGGTCAGCGCCGTCCGCAACAGCTGACCCGCGGTCCGGGCAGAAGTGGTCTCAGGACTCGAATCGATCGAGCTCAGTACCCTCATCCTGATTGTGCTGGCGGGGTTCGCCGCCGGCTGGGTGGACGCAGTCGTCGGCGGCGGGGGGCTCATCCAGCTCCCCGCCATGCTGCTCGTCCCGGGCATCAGCCCGGTCCAGGCCCTGGCCACCAACAAGATGGGGTCGATTTTCGGCACCACCACCAGCGCCGCGACGTACTATGGCCGCGTCCGCCCGGACCTGCGCACGGCACTGCCAATGGCGGCGATTGCGCTGGCGGGCAGCTTCGGCGGGGCCGTGCTGGCGGCCAACCTGCCCGCGAGCGTGTTCAAACCGATCATCGTTGCCGCGTTGATCGCCGTCGCTCTTTTCACGGCCTTCCGGCCCAGCCTCGGTGAACTGACCAAACTGCTGCACGCGGGCCACCGCCACTACGTCATCGCGTGCCTCATCGGCGGCGTAATCGGTTTCTACGACGGCTTGATCGGACCGGGAACCGGTTCGTTCCTGATCATCGCCCTGGTCTCCGCCATGGGTTATGCCTTTCTTGAGGCCAGCGCGAAGGCGAAAATCGTGAATGTGGCCACCAACGCCGGGGCGCTGCTGTTCTTCGTCCCGCACGGCTCCGTGTTGTGGGGCCTTGGGCTGATCCTCGGCGCGGCGAACATGGCCGGCGGGTATCTGGGTGCCAGGACCGCGGTCCGGCAGGGCAGCCGGTTTATCCGGGTTGTGTTCCTGATCGTCGTGGCCGCATTGATCATCAAGCTGGGGACGGACGTCTGGCAGGACACGTTCGGCCGGTAGCGTCCGCGCACGTCCCGCACCAGTCCTGCTCCCACCCCTGCTTCCGCGGCGGGGTCCCGGCAGAGCCTGCCGCGGCGTAGCATGCAGCTATGTCAGCAGACGGGAAATCCTACCGGGGTGCACTTGAGGCGGCGGCAGGTCACGCCCAGGAGTGGCTGGAGAGCCTTGGCACGCGGGCCATTGGACCCCGGCTGACGGCGGCGGAACTCGCCGCCGACTTCGGCGGACCGCTCCCGGACATCGGAATGCCGGCGGCGGACGTCGTGGACTACCTCGCGGCCAAGGCCGAGCCCGGCCTGATGGCGATGCCCTCGGGCCGGTTCTTCGGCTGGGTCATCGGCGGCACCGTCCCTGCAGCCCTCGCGGCCGACTGGCTGGTCAGCGCCTGGGACCAGAACGCGGGCCTGCGCTATGCCACGCCCGCGACGGCCGCTATCGAGGAGGCCGCCGGCGCCTGGCTCCTGGACCTGCTCGGGCTGCCGGAGGATTCCGACGTCGGATTCGCGACCGGTGCCACGATGGCGAACTTCACCGCCCTCGCCGCGGCCCGCTGGCGGCTGCTGACCGACGCCGGCTGGGACCTCGACGGCGACGGACTCGCCGGCGCGCCGCGGATCCGCTGTTTCGTCGGCCGCGAACGGCACGACACGATCGATTTGGGACTGCGCTATCTGGGCCTGGGCCGGCCCGAGGTGGTCCCGTCCGACCGCCAGGGCCGGATCATCCCCGCCGAGCTCGACCGCGCCCTGGAACGGGCCGCCGACGGTCCGGACGGGCCGGGCCCGGTGCTTGTCTGCCTGCAGGCGGGAAATCTCCATTCCGGGGCGTTCGACCCCTTTCCCGAGGCTATCGCCGTGGCCAAGGCGCACGGGGCCTGGGTACACGTGGACGGCGCCTTCGGGCTCTGGGCCGCCGCCGTCCCGGAACTCGCGGCGCTCACCGCCGGGGTCGACGGGGCGGATTCCTGGGGTACCGACGCGCACAAGAGCCTCAACGTCCCCTACGACTGCGGCATCGTGGTGGTCAGGGACGCCCCTGCACTGCGGTCGGCCATGGGCCTGCACACCAGCTACCTCATCCAGGCCGCCGACGGCGGGGGAGACCCCGCCGAGAAGGTCCCGGAACTCTCACGCAGGGCGCGCGGCGTGCCCGTATGGGCCGCGCTGAAATCGTTGGGCCGGGCCGGAGTGGCCGCGCAGATCCGCGGACTCGCCGACCGGGCCGCGCAGCTGGCCGAGCAACTCTCCGCCCTCGACGGGGTTGAGGTGCTCAACGAGGTGGACTACACCCAGGTCTCGTTGGCCTTCGGCGACGACTCCGCGACCCGCAGCGTGACGCAACGCATTATCGGTGACGGCAGGGTCTGGATGTCAGGTTCGCGATGGCAGGGCCGTGACGTGCTGCGGATTTCGGTCAGCAACTGGAGCACCGACGGGGCGGACGTCGCCGTCGCGGTGGCCGCCATCCGGGACGCGCTGGCGGCAGTCCGGGACTAGCCCGCGCGCCGAAAGGCCTCAGTTGGGCCGCCACGCCCCCTAGGATGCGGCGGCCGCACCGGGAGACGGCAGCTCGTGCGGCCCCGGCAAACCGGGAAGCGTCCGGCCCACCAGCGTGCTCGCCACCCATAGCGACCGGGACACGTCGGCCTCCTGCCGCTGGCTGGCGTACTGCAGCGCATTCTCCACCTCGCGGGCGACGCTCCACTGCCGGGCCGTCTCCGCATCCAGCCCGGCGGCTTCGCTGAAGTCCCGACACCGCGCGAGCAGCGCCCGGCCGGAATCCCGCACCGGCAGTTCCCGGATCCTGTTCCACAGCACCGGGGCAACAGCGAACTCGGCCTCACCGATCATGGGCTGGGGATCGATCGCGGCGTAGCGCTCCAGCCCGGCCGGCCCCTGCGTCTGCTCTGCCGCGGGCCGGGCCAGGATATTCAAGTAGTGCAGATCGGTGTGCACCAGGACGTCCACTCCCGAGCGCCGGCCCACTGCGCCCCGGGTCTGGCAGACCTCGAGGGCCGCTTCCAGGAGCCACCGCGGGAAGGGGCGTCCCAGCTGCTCCCATAACTGGGGCAGATCATCGCTCCACTGCTCGGCCCGGGCCGCGACATGCTCAATGTCCGCCCACTCCGGCCTCCCGTCCGGGACGAGGCTGAGCCGCCGCACGACCTCTCCCCAGACCGGCACAGCGGCGTCGAGCGGGACATCGAGGAGGGAGCGGCTGGCGTCCAGCCGTTCCAAAAGCAGCGCGCAGCTGCCGGCGTCGGCGGCGAGCAGCTTGACGGCGCCGTGGCCCGCCCACAGGGCCAGGGCGTGCCGTTCCTGCGTGGCCTCCTCGTGCGGAAAGGCAACTTTGAGGACGGCGGCCGTGCCCGGGTGTCTGCCGTCGGCGGAGGCCCCGGGCTGCCGCCGGCGGACGGGGACCACAATCGCGCCGTGGCCATTCCATGGCAGGGCGCCGGGCTCCAGCTCGACGTCAAGTTCCCAGCGGTCCAGGCACTGCCTGATCAGCCCGGGCAGCGACGCGAGCCAGGCGCGTCCGGCCGCGCTGCGGTCATAACGCCGGGAGAGGTCGGGCGGAATCGGGACGTCTGCGCTCAGGCTCACGGGACTCATCGTAGTTCCCTGCCCGGACCGGCGTCCTAGACGACGCCGCTCGCGCCCAGCAGGGTGCCTATCAGGAAGGTGGCAGCGAGGGCCAGCGCACCGCCCACCACCACCCGGAGCGCGGCCCTGAGCCGCGAACCGCCGCCGATCCAAGCTCCCAGGCCGCCGGTGACGGCGAGGGCCAGGAGGACCGCGGCGAAGGTCATCGGCACCCTGATGTCTTCCGGCGGGAGCAGGATGGCGAGCATCGGCAGGACGCCGCCGATCAGGAAGGCTGCAGCCGAGGCGTAGGCCGCGTGCCACGGACTGACGATGTCCGTTTCGTCGATGCGGAGCTCCGCTGAGAGGTGGGCGGCCAACGCATCGTGCGCCGTCAGCTCCTTCGCCACGGTCCAGGCTGTTGTTGTGCTGAGCCCCTTGGACTGGTAGATGGCGGCCAGCTCGGCGAGTTCCTCTTCGGGCTGCTCCAGGAGCTCACGGCGCTCTTTCTCGATCAGCGCATGCTGGCTGTCCTTCTGGCTGCTCACGGAAACGTATTCCCCCAGTGCCATCGAGATGGCACCGCCAACCAGGCCGGCCATCCCGGCGACCAAGATGGGGCCGGAGTCCGTTGTGACGCCGGCTACGCCGACGACGATGGCGGCGACGGACACAATACCGTCGTTGGCCCCGAGCACGCCGGCCCGGAGCCAGTTGAGGCGTTGCGCGAGATCGTTCTTGTGGGGTTCGTTTCCGTGCAGGGTGGGGACTCGCGAGAATTCCATGCTTCCAGCAAAGCACCGGCAGTCAGCCGCGGCCAGTAGTGCAAGGCTAAGCAAGGTAAGCCGAGGCTACGCTCGGCGGGCCCGGGGCGGGTCAGTGCCGCGCCGGCAGCGACGGGAAGAGAGCAGGATCTGCCGTCAGCCCGGGGAGCGGGCCGGGGTCAGCGCCCCAGGAACCGGCCCGGCGCGCGGTCTCCAGCAAAGCCGCGATCGCCCACTGCCGGGTTTCGCCCGAGCTCAGCGCAATCACATCGCCATAGACCGGCAGCATGGCCGTCTCCAGGCCGCCAAGGCCTGCCGCAGGGGCGCTGAGGAACCCGGGATCAAGCGCGTAACCGGCTTCCCGGGGCGGAACGGGCGCGCAAACACCCCGGCTCAGGGACTCCGCCGCCCGCAGGAGTGCTTCGTGGCGGTCGAGATGTCCGGAGGCTGTAAGTGCGGCGTCGCCCGGCAGCCGGGTCAGGGCCACCTGGTAGGCGTAGACGGTGGCCGTTTCCGCCCGCACGGCCGCCGCCAGCGCGGCCTGCTCGGTGGCTGTTTGCCCCCCGCCGGCGTCCTGGGCCGCCGTTGGTAGCGGCGTCGATGTCGGCGCCGGCGCCGGTGTCGATGTAGCGGATCCCTGCGGGCATGATCCGGAGGGCTCCGGGCTGGTCAGGGCGGCCGGCAGGTGCGTGCCCGCGCCGGCCGGGCCCGCCAGTGCTGCCGATGCGAGCAGTTGGGCTGTTCCGACGGCTGCCAGCAGCCGGGCCATTCCGCCCTCTGCCGCCCCCGCATCGGCGAGGCGATGCCCGCCGCTTTCGGCGAGGGCTGCGGCCAACGCAGCGGCCGATCCGGGCGTATCCGCCGGGCTCGCGGGCACGCCGGGGGAGGGCGTCCCCGCCGGAGACGATTCCGCGGCGCCGGAGCCGGAGCCGGCGCCGGCGTCCGGGGCCAGGAGTGCCTGGGCCTGGGTTGTCAGCAATCTCACAGTGGTGTCCATGCCGGGCTGTAGGGCATCAGCAGCGGTGCCCGCGGCCGGCTCCGGAGTGCCCGCGGCGGCCTGGCCCAGTGCCCTCCCGGCGTCCCGCAGCCGGATGGTCTCGGAGAGGGCAGCGGCCCGCGCTTGCTCGGAAAAGGACGGTTCAGGGGCTTCCACGGCCTGCCGGGGCGCCACGACCAGCCCGAGGCCGAACACCAAGAGGGCGAGGCAGCCAAAAAGAGCCATTCGGGAAAGCCTCCCGGGAAAAGGGCCTGGCCATCGCTTTTCCCTAGTGTCGTCTTTCACAACAGACCATGTTGTCACGCCGGTCGGGAACTCGGTGCACCATGTCGCCGGGAAAATCGCTAGTCTTGTAGACACAACATCATCTAATGGGAGGCGGCCGGCATCATGACCAGCGCAGAAGCCACGACTTCAACAGACCGGACCGGAACGGGTAAGGCTGAGGCCGCACCCGCACACAACCTGGAGGCCGAGCGTCTGCACGCCCTCCTGGAACCGGAAGTCCAGGCGAACCGACTCTATCTGGAAGACGTTTCCATCCAGGTCGCCGGCGCCAACCGCGTAGTCCACGTCGTCGTGGACCTGCCGCAGGACGAGACCGGCGGCGTCGGCCTCGACGTGATTGCCGAGATCTCAAAGACCCTCTCGGACATCCTGGACAACGACCCCAGCACCGATGCCCGCCCGTATGAGCTGGAGGTCTCCTCGCCCGGCGTCGGACGTCCGCTTACCGAGGAACGCCACTGGCACCGCGCCCGCGGGCGCATGGTCAAGGTCAACGTTGTGCAGGGCGACAATGTCACCGGGCGGGTTCAGTCCGTGGACGACGGGGGAGTCACCCTTGTTCCGGAAATTGCGGTCAAGAAGGGCATGAAGCCCAAACAGGGCGAGCCCGTCAAGATTCCTTTCGACAGGATCCGCAGCGGAAAAGTCGAGATAGAGTTCAGCCGCCTCGATGAGGCCGGTCTGGAAAACGAACACAATGGACCTTCTGAGGAGGCCTGATGGATATTGACATGAGCGCGCTGAGACTTCTGGAGCGTGAGCGTGAAATCCCGCTGGACCTTCTGGTTCCCACTATCGAGCAGGCTCTGCTGGTGGCGTACCACAAGACACCGGGAGCCTTCGAGAAGGCCCGCGCCGAACTCGACCGCAAGAGCGGCCACGTGACCATCTGGGCCACGGAGATCGACGACGACGGCGCCCCGATCGGCGAATTCGAGGACACCCCGGCCGGCTTCGGCCGCATCGCTGCCAGCACCGCACGGCAGATCATCCTGCAGCGCCTGCGCGATGCCGAAGACGACAACGTGCTGGGCCAGTTCAAGGGCCGCGAAGGCGAACTGGTCTCCGGAACCATCCAGCAGGGCAATAATCCGCACATGATCCAGGTCAACCTGGGCGTCGTGGAGGCCCTGCTCCCGCCGCCCGAGCAGGTGCCGGGAGAGAAGTACATTCACGGGAACCGGCTCCGCGCCTTCGTCATCGACGTCCACCGCGGCACCAAGGGCCCCTCGATCACGCTGTCGCGGTCCCACCCCGGACTGGTCCGGAAGCTCTTCGAAATGGAAGTACCGGAAATCGCCGACCGGTCGGTGGAGATCGTCGCGCTCGCACGGGAAGCCGGGCACCGGACCAAGATCGCCGTCCGGGCCCACATTCCCGGCATCAATGCCAAGGGCGCCTGCATCGGCGAAATGGGATCACGTGTCCGCGCCGTGATGACCGAGTTGAACGACGAAAAGATTGACATCGTCGACTACAGCGACGATCCGGCGGCGTTCATCGCGAGTGCGCTCTCCCCGTCGCGCGTGAATTCGGTCACCATCACGGATGAAGCGACGCGCTCCGCCCGCGTGGTGGTTCCGGACTATCAGCTCTCCCTTGCCATCGGCAAAGAGGGGCAGAACGCCCGGCTGGCCGCCAAGCTCACCGGCTGGCGGATCGATATCGTCTCGGACGCCGCGGTCAGCCGCGACAACTAGGCCCCGCAACGGCCGGATTCCCGCCGCCAAAACATTTGGCCGGGTTCGGGAGTCCGGCCCCTGAGGGGCTAGAATGGAAAAGACCGCGCCTCACGGCCGGTATCCGCGTGTCCTTGGCGCGTCCGGAGAAGTTACGGGTGGAAGTGTTGATTGTGACATCCCGCCCCGCACCGACCGGAGGCCATGGGCCGGCAGATATGGACTGGCAGGAAGATACTCGAAAGTGGCACACGTGCAACACCTCGGGAATCAGCCCCAGCGCACCTGCATCGGATGCCGGCAAAAAGGGCTGCGGTCT
>JBFGBS010000085.1:0-7612 GCA_041567475.1 Arthrobacter sp. | reverse complement strand
GCTCACGCAGGCGGCGCAGGCAGCGAACATCACCGTGGCGGAGAAAGGAACGGTGGCCGCCGCGGTGACCCAGATCAATGCCAAGGAGACGAGCGCCATCGTCCCGCCGCAGGTGGTCCGCTTCGACCGGCCGTTCCACTATGAAATCGTCCACGTCGAGACCGGGATGCCACTCTTCATGGGGACAATCGTGGATCCCCGCCCGGCCCCGGACTGATTCCGCGTCCGGCGGGGTTCGGCTGCCGCTTCGGGGCCGCTGCCGCATCGGGGCCGGCGATGGCCTGCGCCGAGGGGGAGGGGCCGCGGGGGAGGCGGGCCGTTTCGACGGGTCGCCGCGGAATCGATGGGTGCGCGCATCGACGCCGCACCGGGGCGTCGGGATGGCGTTACTCCGCCGATGTGGCCGGGGCGGGGTGCCTGCCGCGCGGACAGGGTGCGAGAATGGAAGGCGGTTCCGGCACGCCAGTGCTCCGGGGCTATCAGTGCTAATACAGCCTGCCGCCGAGGGTCCCGGGGATCCGGGCGGCTGAGCGAACCACTATGAATGGAACAGCCATGTCCTCCGCCAAGACCCTCCCGGCCGGCACGCCCGCCAAATTCGCCTCCATCGGCTCGCCGTACTTCGGCATCATGCTCGCCGCGATGGCCGTGATCCTCATCCTGTCCAACATCGGCGGGTCCAAAGGCGTGGCGATCGGACCGATCATCACCGATGGCGGATTCTTCCTCTTCCCGCTCGCCTACATCCTCGGCGACGTCATCAGTGAGGTCTACGGCTTCAAGGTGGCCCGCAAGGCCATCGTGACCTCGTTTGCCCTGTCGGTCTTTGCCTCGTTGTGTTACTGGATCATCATTGCGCTGCCCGGCTTCGACGATGATTTCGGGATCGCCAAGCAGGCCGCGCTCGAAGGCGCCCTGGGACCTGTTCCGCAGATCGTTCTGGCGTCGCTGCTGGCTTTCTTCGCGGGCCAGACGCTCAACTCATGGATCCTGGTCAAGATGAAGGAGCGCACCGGTGAAAAGTCGCTGTGGGCCCGGCTCATGGGGTCCTCCGGGGCAGGCGAGTTTGTGGACACCCTGATCTTCTGCAGCATCGCGGCCTCCGTGATCGGCATCAGCGACGCCGCATCGTTCGTCAACTACGTGCTGGTCGGTTTTGTCTACAAAACCCTTGTGGAGTTCGCATTTGTGCCGGTGACCTCGCTCGCGATCAGCTGGGTCAAGAAGCGCGAACCGAGTTACGGAGCCTAGAGCCGGCCGTTTCGACGGTTCCCTGCCGGCTCGATGCTGCGGACCGTCGAGTCTGCAGCCAGCCATCGAAACGGCGCGGGGCAGTCGTCATCCCACCCTGTTTCAGACGCCGCCGCCGAGTGCCCGGAGCACTCGATGTTTGAAGGCGGCCTCGTTGAACAGGTCTTTCCACTCGATCCGGATGAACGTCCAGCCCTGTTCCATGAGTGCTTTCTCGCGTCGGCGCTCCGCGAACAGGACCTCACCGGTAGGCCGGTAGTCGAAGTACTTCGTCTTGCCATCGAACTCGAGGGCAACCTTGCGGGCAGGCCAGGCGAAATCCAGCCGGTGCTCCCCGACCGGTGTGTGCACTACGTGCTGCATCACGGGCGGTTCGATCTTGAGCCGGAAGAGCAGCTCCCGGGTCAGGCTTTCGCCGGCTGACTCGGACCGGGCATCCGCCAGCTCCAGTGCCCGGCGCAGGGATCCGACGCCGTTACGGCCGGCCAGGGCATCGCACCGGTCCCGAAGAAGGGACATGTCCACTCCCAGGCGGCAGGCATGGTCCATCAGAATCAGCGACTGGCGGCTGTTAAAGATGAGGCTGCAATCCAGGACCGTGCGCTCCAGCGAGGTGCAAGGGAGCCCGGCCAGGAACATCACCTCTCCGGACGCCAACGGCCGGGTGTGGGCAACGACGTCGCGTCCGTGCGAAATCCGGGACGGGGAGCTGGCCTGGGTCAGATGTATCCGTTCGTCGACCGCCCATAAATGCAGGCCATGAAGGCGGGCGGCCGAGGCGTGGCTGTAGACAACGCCGCCGGGCGAGGTCGTCAGCGTGCCGTGGGCGTGCGCAAATATCAGCTGACGGCGGCGTGTGGAACCGTCCAGGCCGTTCCACCAGCTCGCTCGGGCGTAGCATCCCCGGCGCAGGCGGATGAGCTGCCCGGCCTGAATCTGGCGCTCGATGGTCCGGGAGGTCATCCCGGCTTCCCGGAGCTGCGCGGTGCGCCACAGCGTCGCGGTCCCGGGGATTTCCGGCAAGGGTTTGGGGCTCATGATTCCAGCCTCCGCCCGCCGCGGACCGGCCGACAGCCCGAGCAGGCGGCATGTGGATAACGCCGGTTCGACGGATCCGGGCCGCCACGACGGTGCGGACCGTCGTGGGCGGATGGCGCCATCGATTCGGCCCCGGGAAAGCGGGTAAAGCGGGGAAGCGGGGAAGCCGGTAAGCGGAGGGTCCGACGGCGGAGGCGGCCTAGGAGTAGTACTGCCCCAACGTCTCGGCCTTGAACTCGAAGAAGTTGCCGGCCTCGATAGCCAGCCGGGCATCGTCCACCATTTTCACTACGAAGCGCTCATTGTGGATCGAGATGAGCGTCGCCGAGAGCATTTCCTTGGACTTGAACAGGTGGTGGATGTAGGCCCGGGAGTAGTGCAGGCAGGCGTAGCAATCACAGCCCTCCTGGAGCGGACCGAAGTCGCGCTTGTACTTGGCGCCGGAGAGGTTGTAGCGGCCGGTGGGGTGGTAGAACGCGGAGTTGCGGGCCACCCGGGTGGGGGAGACGCAGTCGAAGGTGTCCGCGCCGTTTTCAATCGCGGTGAAGATGTCGTCCGGTTCCGAGATGCCGAGCAGGTGCCGGGGTTTGTTCTCCGGCAGCTCCTCGTTGCACCAGCGCACGATCGTGCCGAGGTTTTCCTTCTCGAGCGCACCGCCGATGCCGAAGCCATCGAAGTTCATCGCGCCGAGGTCGCGGCAGGCTTTGCGGCGCAGGTCCTCGTACTGCGCGCCCTGGATAACGCCGAAGAGCGCCTGATAGGGCTTGCCGGCCCGCTCAGCCGTGAGCCGGAAGTGCTCCGTGATGCACCGTTCGGCCCAGCGGCGGGTGCGTTCCAGGGACTCCTCTTGGTAACCGCGCGAATTCTGCAGCGTGGTCAGCTCATCGAAGGCGAACATGATGTCCGCGCCGATCTGGTGTTGGACATTCATGGAGATCTCAGGGCTGAACCGGTGCCGGTCGCCGTTGAGATGGCTCTTGAACCACACGCCTTCCTCGTCCACGTGGGCAAGGCGTTCCTTGCCGGGGGCCACGGCGTCGTCCGGTCCGGACTGGTCAACGGATTTCATGTCGATGACCTTCTTGAACCCGGCGCCCAGGCTCATGACCTGGAACCCCCCGGAGTCCGTGAACGTGGGGCCGGTCCAGTTCATGAACGAACCCAGGCCGCCGGCGTCATCAAGGATGTCCGCGCCGGGCTGGAGATAGAGATGATAGGCGTTGGCCAGGACGGCCTGGGCGCCCAGATCGGCGACGGCCTCGGGCAGCACGGCCTTGACCGTGGCCTTCGTGCCGACAGCAATGAAGGCCGGTGTCTGGATCTCGCCATGCGGCGTGGCGATGGTGCCCGTGCGGCCCAGGAATTCCCCGCCGTTCTCCGCGACCTGCGCGTCCGACGGCGAGCAGGTTTCGGCGAGGCGCTTGCCGACGCGGAAGGAGAACTCGGACTGCCGGGCAGGAGCGGGCGTTTCAGTATTGGCTGGCACGCTACCAGTGTGCCAGCTAAGAGCGTCCGGGCTTTAGTGCATCGGCTCCGATGTGGGGTAGTTCTCAGACCTCCAGTTGTCCCAATGGGTGCGGATGGACTCCAGCTGGTGGGCCCCCAGATCGTAGGTCGAGACAATGATCAGGGATCCGCCGTCGGGCCGCAGTTCCGGGATGGCGGGCTGGTCCGCCACGATGACGAGGCCATCCCCGTGTTCGGCGTAGCTGTGGACGGTCAGGCCGACCTGATGGTTGCTGCGGAACCAGACCTTGCCGGAGATCTCCTCGCCGGTGGGCAGCGTCAGGCTGTAGGGTTCCCCGGCCGCGGGCAGTCCGTCCAGCCCCAGCTTCTCGATCGCGGACCCGCCGGTACCGGGCATGGAGCAAAACAGGGTCTTCCGTTTTCCGTGCGGGTGACGCTCCAGCGCGAAGCGCAGCTGATGAAGAAAGGTCAGCCAGCCCTGGGTGATGTCCTCGTCCCACGCCGCCCACTCGGAATTATGGTCAACCGCGGACCGGGTAATGCTGACCTCGGTGCCGGTCTGGACCGGGTGCAGGGTGAAAATATCGCCGCCGTCGACTACGAGGGAGGTGTGGTCGGCGCCTTCGACGACGTTCGGGCTGAAATAAATTTCGTTGATCTCGGCGGCCTGGTCATCGGCATTCCAGCCGTGCCATTGGGCCACCAGGGCGGGTTCGCGCAGCATGGTCCAGACTTGCTGCGCGTCGGAATTGATCACAACGCTCAGATTGTTCGTCATGGGCTGAATCTACAACGACCGGCCGCCGCGGGGTAGGGGCCGTGGGCTATCCGGCACGGACCGCCGCGAGTTCTTCGCCGATCCGCTGGTCCAGTTCCTCCGCGCCGAAGGTCTCGGAGCCGCCGTGGGCCCGCAGGAACATCAGGGATTCAAGCCGCAGCAGCCGCCATTCGCGTTCCGCGTCCGGGTCGGAGTTATCGACGGCCCGCGAAATTTCGTTGTCATACAGGTTCGGCTCGTTGAGCGAACGCTGGAGCACGTCGTTAGTGATCCTGGCCTTGAAGGGGTCAGGTTCCATGGCCGCGGGGGCCCGCAGGAACTTCTCATACAGTGCGGCCCGGTCCGTGAGCCCCTGCAGCCGGCAAATGTAGCTGGACAACGACAGGGAGGCTTCCACCGACGTCCAGCGTCCGGGATTGCCGTCGAACGGCAGGACGTTGAGCAGGTCCGCGACGGCGAGGGCGTTCCCGGCGTCCTGGCGCATGACAAAGAGTTCGTGAGCCAGATCGCTCAGGTCTTTGAGGCAGCTGCCGGACTTCGTGTTGATGCCCTTGGCAAGCCGCCCGGCAGGCATCTGCACTCCGGCCGCCCCCGGGTGTGCCTGGGCCGCCGCTTCAACGACTGATTCCGGTGTGCCCTCGGGAGCGGGGATCTGGGAAAGGTCTTCATCGGACGGGATGATCGCAGCGGCCGGAGGCGCCGGCAGAGGAGGGACGACGGCGTCGGATGCCGCGGACGGGATGACCGCCAGCTTGACGGTCTCCACCCCGCTCCCGACGAGCCGCACCGTGGAGGCGGCAGCGATCCGTAAGACGTCGCCGCCGGTGATGGTAGCGAGGACGACGGCGGGGTTGCCGAAGTCGTCGGTTTCCACGTCTGTCTTCTGCACTTCGGCGGAGCGCTCCCCGTCGGGCAGGACCAGGAAGTCACCGGCCTGCAGCGAGCCGGCCTGCTTTTCCTTGTAGGTCCGGGTGGCTGGCGGCTGGTTCATCGTGAGTCCTTACGTTCTCGTGCTGTCCGCGACCAGTCTACAAAGGAGCCTGGTTGCCGACCCTAATTCCCGACGCCGGCGAAGGCCAGGGCCTGGCGGATGAGGGCACCGCGGCCGCCGCTGAATTCAAGCTGCACGTCCGAGCTCATGACCTCCTGCGGCGTCATCCAGGTCAGCTCAAGGGCGTCTTGGCGCGGGGTGCATTCGCCGGTGACCGGAATGATGTAGGCCAATGCCACGGCATGCTGGCGGTCATCGGTGAAGCCCGTATGGGAGGGAGCCGGGAAATATTCGGCGACGGTGAACGGCACCGGGCTGACGGGCAACTGCGGGAACGCCAGCGGCCCGAGGTCTTTTTCCATGTGGCGCAGGAGGGCGGCGCGGATGGTTTCGCGGTACAGGACCCGGCCCGAGACCAGGGACCGGATCATGGTGCCGTCCTCGTCGGCCTGCAGCAGGGTGCCGACCTCGTTCACAAACCCGAGGGGGTCCAGCCGGACGGGAACGGCTTCGACGTAAACCATGGGCAGCCGCCCGCGCGCCTCGAAGAGGTCATCTTCGGAGAGCCAGCCGGGGTTCGGGTCAGGAGTGCGAACATTCATGGTTAAGTTCTACCGCATCCGTGTCCCGATCCCCGCGCCCGTCTCACGCGGCCAGGCAGGGATCCCGGCGGCGCGCCCGCGGCGATCCGGTGCTGGCATTGGCTTCGTAGCCGCGCCGGTCACGCGCCGGACGGCCGCGCCGAGATCCAAAGCGCGGCCCCGTTGGGATTGTCCGGCAGCTCGGCCGCGTCGGGGTTGGCCACGTGCAGGCTCCGGCCGAACGCCTCCTCGGTCATGCTGGCCCGGTATCCCGCCGCGGCCAGCCGGTCCTGCAGGGCGGCGAGGTCGCCGGTGTATTCGAAGCCGAACCCGGACCGGGGTGCGCGGCCGGGCCGCACCATGAGCACGCCGCCATTCTTCGCCGTGAAGTCCGCGGTTTCGTCGTCGTCCGGGGACGGGCGCAGCCGGGCCCCCATGTTCCGCAGCGTTTGGGCGGCGGCCGCGGGGTCCGGCGTGAACCAGACCTCGACGACGGCGAGGTCCGGATCGGCGTCCGCGCTCTGCGCGCTGTGGGCCGCCTTGTCCGCGAAAAAGCCGAAGCCGTCCTCGCCCGTGATCCGGCAGGACTCCCCGTGCCCGGCCGTCATCAGTTCCGCGGGGGACGTCCCGTCCTCGACGCCGGCGGCATTGGTCCGGCGCGCGAATTCGGCAAGGTCCCCGACTTCGACGCCGAAGTCCGTCCGTCCGTCCGCTTCCGGTGCCGCGCCGTACCCGGGGGAGACGGCAGCATCACCGGCACCTGCGCCGGCCGTCACGCGGTGCAGCGCGAGCCGGCCTGAGCCGGCGTCGAACTCCTGCCAGCCGCCGTCGTCGGTGGTCCGCACCATGCCGAGGGCGGACAGCAGGCGCCCCCACTCATCCATGCGGGACGTGTAGTGGATCGGGCGGACGCGCAGCATGGGATCTCCTCCAGGGATACGGGGTTGGCTCCAGAAGACATCGTCCCACCAAAGCACGCACCAGGTCAGCCCCGCCGGGGCACAATGGTGCCATGGCTGCTGAACTAGAGGAACTCCTGGTCCCGGATGCCGCCGCGTGGCGCGCCTGGCTTGAGCGGCACCATGCGCACAGCCCCGGTGTGTGGCTCGTGCTGCACAAGAAGGGCGGAGCCGTGACCGGGTTGGACTACGAGGCGGCCCTGCAGGAGGCGTTGTGCTTCGGGTGGATCGACGGGCAGGGCCGCCGGCGGGACGAAGGCAGTTCCTTCCAGCGGATGACCCCCCGGACCCCCAAGAGCCTGTGGTCGGCGCTGAACGTGGAGCGGATCGGACGGCTTGAGGCCGCCGGGCGGATGACCCCTGCCGGCCGTGCCGCCGTCGAGAGCGCCAAGGCGGACGGGCGCTGGGAAACCGCGTATTCCGGCGCTGCCACCGCGCAGGTGCCGGAGGACCTGGCCGCGGCGATCGCGGCGGTGCCCCGGGCACAGGCAATGTTCGATGCGCTGACGTCCGTCAACCGGCTCGCGCTGATCCACCGCATAAACGC
>JBFGBS010000084.1:0-7620 GCA_041567475.1 Arthrobacter sp. | reverse complement strand
TGGGCGATCATGAAGTGGCTGCGGACGGTGAGAGCGAACATGCGTTACCTCCTGGCTTCGGTGCGCGGCGTGGTGCCGGCCGGGTATTCGATGACCTGGCAGAGGGCGGGCAGGCTGCCTTCGGCCAGCCGCCGGACGACGTCGGGCAGTTCGGCGAACGCGGAGGTCCCGGTGAGGAAGACCTCGAAGCCCGGATCACGCAGGAGTTCGACGGCGAGCGCGAGCCGGTCCGCGGTGCTGCGCCGGTGGCGGCGGGCCCGGGCCACCGCCCCGACCTGGCTGGCCCGGAGGGACAGGCGGCGGGCGTGGAAGTCCTCGCCGAGCGGCACGGTGACGGGGTTGTCGGCGTACCAGGACATTTCGATGACGTCGGCGTCGTTCCCGGCGAGCTGCAGGGACCGTTCGAGGCCCTGGGGCGCGGCCGAGCAGTGGATCACGAGGTCGCAGTCGCCCGGGGCGTCGTCGGGGTGGCTGAACCCGACGCCGAGTGCGTCCGCGAGTTCCCGTTTGGCGGGGTCGACGTCGATCAGCTGGAGCCGTGCCAGCGGAAACCCCGCGAGCAGTTTCGCCACCATGCCGCCGACGAGCCCGGCGCCGACCACGGCAACGCGGTCGCCCAGCCGGGGTCCCGCCTCCCACAGCCCGTTCACCGCCGTTTCGACGGTTCCGGCGAGCACCGCACGGCGGGCCGGGACGCCGTCGGGGACAAGGGTGAGCGCCGCGACCGGGACGATGAAGCGGTCCTGATGCGGGAACAGGCAGAAGACGGTTTTGCCTTGCCAGTCCGGCGGTCCTTCTTCCACGACGCCGACGCAGAGATAACCGAATTTCACCGGATAGGGGAAGGTCCCTTCCTGGTGCGGGGCGGCCATGGCTGCCCCGACGCGGCCCGGGACGCCGGCGCGGTGCACTACCAGCTCGGTGCCCTTGCTGATGCCCGAGTAGAGGGTCCGGACGAGCGCTTCACCGGGGCCGGGGGCGGGCAGTTCCTCGCGGCGGAGCTCACCGGTTTCCGGGCCGACGGTCCAATAGGCCGTGGCCGCCGTCTGTGGTTCAGGCGTCATCATGGTGCTCACGAATTTAGTGCCCGGATTCTGCCCGGGGAAGGGCCGCGGCGCGCTCCGGGATGCTCTGGAGATCGCCGGCGGGTATCCCTGGCATCGGGGCGGACGGGCCGTTTTGTTGTTCGGCGCCTTGCTCCGGTAGCCTATTCAGGTTGGTGACGTGTCCGAGCGGCCGAAGGTGCAACACTCGAAATGTTGTTTGGTGTCAAAGCCAACGTGGGTTCAAATCCCACCGTCACCGCCACTGAGAAAGGCCCTGCTTCCCTTGAAAACCAAGGAAAGCAGGGCCTTTTGCTTTGCCCAGGGTTCCGGCTGATGCGGAACCTCCAACACCCCGGCGGGCCGGGCAGACGAAGACCGGGCCCGGATCCCCGGTGGGACCCTTGTGGCTATACTCGGGGTTTGGGGGCGCCTTAACCGGTGTATGTCGGGAGCGTTCAGCAGTCACAAAATATCTGCCAACCGACCGACAGGAGGTGCGGGGAACCGTGCCAGCATTGAAACGATCGATATTCCGTAAAGCGGCGGCCGCTGCTGCCCTTTCCCTGGCATTGGGAGCAGGAGGGCTCATCACAGCGGCCCCGGCCAGCGCCGCGGTGTGCCCCCGAGGCCAGCACTGCGAGGTCGGAAAGTCCACTGTCTATGTGAACGCCGACACTGTTCTGCGCGCGAACAAGTACGGCTGGCCCAAGGACTCAAACCTGAGGTACCGCTGGTACAAGAACGGCTCCTACGTCGCCGGCGGCTGGAACGACACCCACGCAGCTTGGGGTCCCAAAGGAACAAAGTGGGTCGTCCGCGTCCACAACACCAAGGGCTCCCCCACGATCTTCAAGGTCAGCAGGACGTTCGTCGTCCGCTAAGCTCCCACCGTCACCGCCACATAGCGGGGCCCCTGCTTTCCTGAGTTTCCACGGGACGGCAGGGGCCTTTTGCCTGGTCCTGACCGGCGGCACGCCCCGGCTACGGAAGCCGCCCGGGCCGCAGCCGCACGGGGACTCCAGCGCGGCCCGGTTCGAGCGGGACCGGACTGATAAGGACCGCGGGACCGCGGTGCAGGGCACCGCTGGCGAGGACCCGGCACCGCAGGCCGCCGCGGCCGCGCATGGCGGCATGCGCCCCGGGAGCAAGGACCTTGTCCATCCACGCGCAGGGGTGGGCGGGCCGTCCGCCCCGGAATTGGACCAGGCCCCCGTGCTGCTCGAGCGCGAATTCCTCCCCCAGCAGCGGGGGCAATTCCGCCCCCCGGAGGACCACATTGCGCCGCGGCAGGAGCGGGTCGAAGGGCGCGGCGCCCAGTTCGGCGGCCATGTCCTCAAGCGCCTCGACCGCAAGCAGGGTCACCGCGGCGTCCATGTGCGCCGCCTTGCCGAAGAAACGGTCCCCGACGACACCCTTGCCGGCGACGAGCTCAATGCGGTCCGCGTCGGCGGTGGGAACATCCGCGGCACCGTCCCGGGCCCGGCCGAAATAGGCGTGCCCGGGCGACACGAGCAGGTGCAGGACCTCCACGTCATACCGGTACGTTGCGGTCACCCGCCTAGCCCGCCGCTCCGAGCACGGCCCAGCCGTACCCGCCCAGCCGGACGGCGTCCCGGTCCGGGAGCCGTTCGCCCCGGCCGGCCAGCAGCGCGGCGGCCGATGCCGGCACGGGAAGCTCCGCGGGCGCACCCGAAAGGTTCAGCGCAACCGTGAGCGCGCCGCCGTCGCCGCGCACCTCGTAGACGAGGTGTTCGTTGCTCAGGGAGAGCACTTCGGTGCGGGCGGTGTGCAGCCACGGGTGCCGGCGGCGAAGGCTGATCAGTTCCTGGTGCAGGTGGTAGACCGGCCAGCCAAGCTGCGCGAGTTCCGAGGGCGCCTCGGGGAATGCCGGCCGGACGGCGTCGTCTCCTCCGGCCCGGTCCTCCTTGATGCCGCGGAAGGCCTGCTCGTCGCCGTAGTAGATGGACGGCGTCCCGCCCACCGTGAGGAGCACCGTCAGCGCCAGCGGCAACTGGTCCGGGTTTTCCAGCTTGCTCGCGAGCCGGGTGACGTCGTGGTTGCCGATGAAGGTCATCGGCACAAAGGACTCCAGGAAGCCGTTGTGCCGGTCCAGGGCGGCGGCGAGTTCGTAGAAGTTGGCGTCATTGAGCGAGCTCCAGACGGCCTTCCAGAGCTCATACTGGGTGACGGCGTCGAGGGTGCTTTCCTGGACCTCGTGGGCGTAGTCGCCGTGAATGTACTCCCCCACGATGTACGCCTCCGGGTACGCGCCGCGCACCTCCGCCAGGACCGGCGTCCAGAACGACGGCGGCACGGCATAGGCCGCATCCAGCCGCCACCCGTCCGCGCCGCGTCCCAGCCAGTGCTTCATCACGTCCGTGACAAAGGCGGCAACCTGGGGTTCGTCATGGTTCAGCGCGACCAGATGGTGGTGGCCCTCGAAGTCCGCGTACCCGGGCTCGGTGCCCGGGGTCCAGTCAGTGTCCGGCCAGTCCAGCCGGAACCAGGACGCCGTGGGCGCCTCCGGGCCGTCGGCGAGGACCTGCTGGAACGGCCCGAAGCTGCGCCCCACGTGGTTGAAGACGCCGTCGAGCAGGACTTTCAGGCCACGGGAGTGGGCCTGTGCGAGGAGTTCGTCGAAGTCTGCCTCGTCGCCCAGCCGCGGATCGATCCGGTAGTAGTCCGTGGTGTCATACCCGTGCGTCTCCGAGGTGAAGACCGGGCCAAGAGCGAGTCCGGAGGCTCCTAGTTCCACCGCGTAGTCGAGCCAGGCGTGCAGCCGCTCCAGGCGGTGAACTACGGGTTGCTGCGCCGGACGCGCCTCAGGCTCGGCCCCGGTGAAGCCGAGCGGATACACCTGCCACCAGATCGCGTGCTGGACCCAGGTTGGTTCACTCATCGGGCATGCCCTTTCGTCGGTTCGGCTGAAATTGGTTCCTGCTCCAAGGTTCGGGGCAGGGTCAGGACGCCCCGCCGCGCGCCGCGTCCGGATCTCCGGCCGGCGACTCGGCTGGCTGCTGGGCCGGCTCGTCGGCCGCCTGCTGAGCGGGCTCCCGCGCCGGGTCTTCGGCGTCGCCGGGGTCCTCCCCCGTCCAGACCTTGATGATGGCCCAGGCGACGGCGGCGAGCGGTACCGCCAGGACGGCACCGACGATCCCGGCCAGGATGGTTCCGGCGGTCAGGGCCAGCAGGATGACCAGGCCGTGGACCTTGAGCGCGTTGCCCATCAGGACCGGCTGCAGGAGGTTGCCCTCCAGCTGGTTCACGCCCACCACGACGGCGAGCACGATCAGGGCCGCGACGGGGCCGTTGGAGACCAGGGCCACCAGGACGGCAAGCGTGCCGGCCGCCGTGGCGCCGACGAGGGGGATGAACCCGCCGATGAACGTGATGACCGCCAGCGGCAGGGCCAGGGGCACCTGCATCACCAGCAGCGCAGCGCCGATCACCACCGCATCGACTCCGGCGACGGCCGCCGTGCCGCGGACGTAGCCGCCAAGCAAGTGCAGGCCACGGTTCCCGGCAAGCTCGGCCTTGGCGCGGCGTTCACCCTTGAAGGCCCGGAGCGTGAACGCCCAGATCTTCGGCCCGTCCTTGAGGAAGTAGAACAGGACGACGGCCATCAGGACGAACCCGGTGATGAATGTGGCCGCCGCGCCGATCCCGGTGATGGCGCCGGTGGCGAAGGAGCTGCTGCCCAGAAATTCGACAGCCTTGTCCCGGGCATCCTGGATGACCGTGTCGTCGATCGCCAGGGGCCCGGCTTTGACCGCAGAGTACAGCTGGTCGAAACCGGCCCCGGCCTCCTTCACCAGCGCGGGCCACTCACGTTGGACCGCAAAGACGATGCCGGTGACGGTGGCGCCGAAGACGGTGATCAGGCCCAGGAAGGAAACCCCGGTGGCGACGGCCGGCGGCCAGCCGCGGTGCCTGAGCCAGGTCACCAGCGGGGCGATCGCTGCCGCCAGGATCAGCGCAATGATCACCGGAATGACGATGAGCGTCACCTGGCTGAGGGCGGTCACCAGCACGTAGACCAGGGCCAGGATCAGCAGGGTCTGCGCTGCCCGGATGGAGGTCCTGCCAAAACTGTCAGACCAAGGGCTCTTCGGGGCGGGTGCAGGCATTCCAGGTCCTTCGAATCAGGGGTATCGATCGATTCGACGATAGCCGGTTCTGCCCGTCACTGCCGCCGCCGGAACGCGGTCACGGCCGGCAGAGCACGGCCGTGCCGCACCGGCCGGCTCCCTACCGGCTGGACTTCTGCACAACACGGGCAGGAGAACTGGTCGGCTCGTCCATTGCGGAGTCGGGCCAATGGGCCGTTAGCTGAATCACATCAGCGCTTCCCATCGAGACCTTCAGGAACCATCGTGACTTTGCAGGATAGCCGGCCCGTCGGCAGCACCGCCCCGAGGGATGACGTCGACGTCAGCCCGTCAACCTCATCGGCTGCGGGCACGGGCACACCCTGCCCGGAGGACTGCGACTACTGCTCGGGGCCGGAAACGGACTAGCCGCCGGCACTCAACTGCCCCGATACAATCAGGGGGAACGCCGCGACCGACGAATTGCAGGGAGGACTCCGTGCGCACACACCACGCCCGGACTCCCTTTCATGCCCTTCGCGCCGGGATGTTCGCGACGCTTGCACTGACACTGGCGGCCAGCGGCCACGTCCTGGCGGGCGGCCACCTCCCGGCGCCGGCCGTTCTCCTGGCGCTCCTGGCCCTGACCGGACTCGGCTGCACCGCTGCGACCCGGCTCAAACTCGGGTACCCCGCGGTGGCGGGCCTGCTCGGGACCGGACAGCTCGTCCTGCACGAAGCCTTCACCGCGTTCGGCGGCCCGGCAGCGGGCCCCGCCGGCAACGCCGCCGCACCGCACCACGGCCCGGCCGGTCCCCCGGCCGGTCTCCCCACCGGCCCGCTCGAGCAGGCGGCGGCCCATGGCCTCGAATCTCCGGCGGCGCTGCTGATGCTGGCCGGCCACACCGCGGCCACCCTCGCCTGTGCCCTGATCCTGGCCAAGGGCGAGGACGCCCTCTGGGGCCTCGCCGCCTGGCTTCGTCCCCTCCTCGACCTTCCGTCGCCCGCCGCCCGCAATGCCACCGCCGCACCCCTGGTCCCCGTCCTGCCCGTCCCCGCAGCCCCGCTGCCCTGGCGGAACCAGCGGCCGGACTGCCGCCGCGGCCCGCCCGCCGCCGTCGTGCTTTCCTGATATTCCCCCCGTGGCCGTGGACGCCCCCGCCGCATCCGGCTGGCTGTGCCGCCGCGGCCTCACCCGCTTTGGGTCTTCCGCGCGTTAGACGCCGGGCCCGCGCCTGAAAGGCACCCTCTTTTGAACACATCAACACCCCTGTCCCCCGTCCGCCGCGCCCTGACCGCCACCGCCGTGGCGGGCGGGACCGCCGCCCTGATGCTCGCCGGCATGTCCGGCGCAGCGGCCCACGTGGGCGCGACTCCGGACAAGACCACCGCCAATTCCTACGCCTTGGTGACCTTCGGGATCCCCCACGGCTGCGATACCTTCGGCACCACCAAAGTGACCATCACACTGCCCGCCGAGCTCAACGACGCGCAGCCCACGGTCAACCCCAACTGGACTGTCGAAAAAGTCGAGGAGCAACTGCCGGAACCGAAGACTCTGGACAACGGCACGTCCATCACGAAGCGGACCAGTCAGATCGTTTACACCGCCAAGGCGCCGCTGGATCCGCATTTCCGGGACGCGCTGGTGCTCTCCATAAAGCTGCCGGACACCCCGGGAGAGACGCTCTACTTCCCCACCTTGCAGACCTGCGAGCAGGGACAGACCGACTGGTCCGAGCTCCCCGCCGAGGGGCAGGATCCGCACTCGCTCAAGGCACCCGCGCCGTCCGTGACGGTCACGGCTGCCACTGCAGCTGACGGGCACTCAGCCCATGCCGCAAGCGCTTCGGACGCGACCCCGGGGACCGTCCAGGCCGCTGCAGTGAGCGACGACGGCGCCCAGCCCCGCAGCTGGGCCGGCCTGGTGGCCGGCGTTGGCGGCCTGGTGCTCGGCGGCCTCGCATTCCTGCGCCGCCGCGCGCCGCAGCAGTAGCCGTTGCCCGTTGATGTCCGGAAATCACAATCCGGGCATCAACCGGGCGCGGAAGTCGCCGCGTCATTGACTCCGGCCGCGTAGGGCACGAAAGTGGTGCCATGAAGGCTCAGCGAATCAACAACAGACTGGCATTTACGACGGCGGCTGCCGCGGCAGCGCTATTCCTTGCCGGCTGCGATGCCGCCACACCTCAGTCCCAAGCATCCGGCACACCGGCGGCCACCCCAGCCGACTCCCCAAGCCAGGCCGTCACCGCCGACGCATCCGCCGGCCCCGAATCTCCAGCACCAGCTCCGCCTGAGCCCGCGCCCGCCGCCCCCGCCGGCCCCGCGCCGTGCAACACCGCCGGCCTGACAGCCGCCACCGACTCCCCCGGCGGCGGCGGCGCGGCCGGCAACGTCTACATGCAGTTGCTCTTGACGAACTCGGGCGCCGAACCCTGCATGCTGACAGGGTTTGCCGAAGTCTCCCTCACCGCCGGTGCCGA
>JBFGBS010000083.1:0-7621 GCA_041567475.1 Arthrobacter sp. | reverse complement strand
CGGCGGGACCGGGACGCCCTGGGTGGCGAGCCAGCGCAGGTACGCGAGCCACACACAGGCGTTGATGTCCGCCGCCACGCCGTCGTTGGCCCATTCGAGCGCCTCAAGGAGGCCATCGGCGGTGTACAGCATCAGCTGGGTATCATCGGCGAACGCGCCGTCGCCGTCGAGCGCTTCGAAGCCCCGCAGCCCGGCGGGACCGAACCTGGCCCGGATGGCGTCGATGCCGTCGGATTCGACGGCGGACCCGAGCGCGTCCCCGATCGCACCGCCGAGCAGGCAGCCGTGAATCCGGGAGGCCAACGACGGGACCTCCGCTTCCCGGGAGGGTGCCTGTGCTGGTTGCTGGCGGGGGGACGTGCCGGGCTCTAAGCTCATATCGTCCAATTTACCCCGCGGGACATGTCCCGCGTGATGCCGTGCCCGCCGGGGGAGCCCGCCACCGGTAAGGTGCTGTGGAGAAGGCCCGTGCCGCGTGTGCGCGGCCAATGCCTGGCGAACACCGGCAGCCGGCCCGAGCAGAGGACGAGGATGCGCGAACCCGCATGGCGCAAGACCGGCAGCACGCCCGATTACCGGTTCTCCCTCGCCAACGAACGGACGTTCCTGGCCTGGCTCAGGACGTCCCTGGCCCTGGTGGCGGGGGCCCTGGCCATAGACCAGCTGGCCCCGGATATCGCCCCGGCCCCGATCAGGATCACCCTGTGCGTCATCCTGGCCGTCCTCGGCGCTTCCCTGGCTACGCTCGCCTACCGGCGCTGGGGCCAGATGGAAGCGGCCATGCGGCACGATCGGGAGCTGCCGTTCTCCGGGGTGATGCTCGTGACAACCCTCGGCGTCGCGGCCGCGGCGCTGGTTTTCGCGGTCCTGATCCTGCTGACGCCGTGAGCCTTGACGCCCGGGATCCCGGGCTGCAGCCGGAACGGACGTCGCTCGCGTGGCGCCGCACGCTGCTGGCCCTGGTGGTCGTGGACCTGCTGATCTGGCGCAGCTGGGTGCTGGCCGGCAACAGGGCGCCCGCCCCGGGGGCCATCGACTACCTCGGGATCTGCGCCCTCACCGCGATGCTGGCCACCGTCGTCCTGTGCCTGTGCGTGTTCGAACGCGGCAGGGAACTGCGCCGGTCCACGGCGGCCCCACGGGCAGTGCTCCTGTGCTGGGCGGCGGCGGCCGCCGTCGCGCTGGCCGCCAGCGCCGCCGCTGCCGTGGCGCTGGGGTAGTAGGTCCTGGTCCGGGAAACCCGGATCCGCCGGATGCCGACGGCGATCACGGCCGCTATGCCGGGGACCGCGGCGAGGTCGCGCCGGATGGGTGCGTCCTTTCTTGTCGGTGTCAGCCGATACCGTAGGAACATGCGGTTATTGCACACTTCGGACTGGCATCTGGGCCGGTCGTTCCACGGCGTCGGAATGCTGGACGCCCAGCGCGCCTTCGTGGACCAGCTCGTGTCCTTCGTCCGGGATGAGGCAGTCGACGTCGTCCTGATCGCCGGAGACATCTATGACCGCGCCTTGCCCGGAGTCGACGTCGTCAGCCTGCTCGACGACGCCCTGGTGCGCCTCACCGGGGCCGGAGCGCAAGTGGTGCTGACCAGCGGCAACCACGATTCGGCCATCCGGCTCGGGTTTGCCTCGCGCCTGCTTGAGCGCGGGGGAGTGCACCTGCGCACCCGGCTCGCCGAGCTGGAGCAGCCGGTCATCCTCCCGCTCGGTGATGACGACGGTGATGACGACGGCGCCGCCGGTGATCCTGCCGGTCCCGTCCTCGCCATCTACGGCATCCCCTGGCTGGAACCCCGCCTGGTCGCCGAGCAGTTGGAGGCCGGAACGGCAAGCCACTTCGAGGTCACGCGCGCCGCCACGGACCGGGTCCGGGCGGACCTGCTGAGCCGGTCCGCGGCCCGGACCGTCCATTCCGTCGTCCTGGCGCACACCTTCGCCAGCGGCGGGATCAGCTCGGACAGCGAACGCGACCTGAGCATTGGAGGTGTCGGGGCCGTGCCACTGGACCTCTTCGACGGCTTCGGCTATACGGCGCTGGGCCATCTGCACGGCCGCCAGGAACTCTCCGGCACGGTACGCTACTCCGGCTCGCCGCTCGCCTACTCCTTCTCCGAGGCGAACCACAAGAAGGGCAGCTGGCTCATCGAGGTGGACGGCACCGGGATCACCGGCGTCAGCGAGGTGCTCTGGGACGCGCCGCGGACCCTCGCGGTGCTGCGGGGGAAGCTCGAACACCTGCTGGCCGCGGACGAGTTCGCCTGGGCCGAAGACGCCTACTGCCAGATCACCCTGACCGATGCCCAGCGGCCCGCGCAGGCCATGGAGCGGCTGCGCGGCCGCTTCCCGGACACCCTGGTGCTCGGCTTCGACCCGGAAGGCGCCGCGGCCACGTCAAAGGCCAGCTACAGCAGCAGGCTCGCCGAGGCCAAGGACGACCTCTCGGTCTGCTGCGGCTTCCTGGAGCACGTCCGCGGCCGCGGTGCTGAGGACGCCGAGGCCGCCGTCCTCGCCGAGGCCCTCGAAGCTGTCCGACTCGACGGAGCATCCCTGTGAGAATCCACCGCCTCGAAATCTCGGCGTTCGGCCCCTTCGCCGGCACGGAACGGATCGACTTCGACCGGCTCAGCGCCCATGGCCTGTTCCTGTTGAACGGACCCACCGGCGCCGGGAAGACCAGTGTCCTGGACGCCATCTGCTTCGCCCTCTATGGGTCCGTCCCCGGAGCCCGGCAGGACGGCAAGCGGCTGCGCAGCGATCATGCGGAGGCCGCCGCCGAGCCGCGGGTCACGTGCGAATTCTCGGCACGGGGCCGGCATTTTGAAGTCTCCCGCGCCCCGGCCTGGGACAAGCCAAGTGCCCGGGGAAAGAACGGCTACACCGTCCAGCAGGCCAACACCCTGCTGCGCGAACGCGTCAACGGGGTCTGGGTGGAGAAGTCCGGCCGGAACGACGAGGCCGGGGCCGAGATCACGGACGTCCTGGGCATGAACCGGGACCAGTTCACGCGGGTGGTGATGCTGCCCCAGGGAGACTTCGCCGCCTTCCTCAGGTCCAAGGCCGCCGACCGGCTGGACCTGCTGCAAAGCCTCTTCGGAACCCAGCGGTTTGAAGCGGTGGAAGCGGAACTCGGCCGGAAGGCCCAGAACGCCGGCACCGAGGTCGCCAGCCTCAACAACCAGTTGGAGCTCCTGCTCGCCCGGGCCGAAGCCGAAACAGCAGCCCTGGAGCTGGACACCGCAGAGGCGCCGGAACGCACCGCCGCCGAGCCCCGTCTGGCATGGCTGCAGCACCACACGGCCACGGCTGCCGCGGACCGCAGCGAAGCAGCCGCCGCGGCCGAGGCGCTGCGCGGGGAGTGCGCGGCACGGCTCGATGCGGCGGCCGCGCGGGCCGCCCGCCAGACCAGGCTCGACGCCGCGGTGGCGCGCCGGACGGCGGCGGAAGCCGGTGCGCCCGCCCTGACCCGGAAGGCTGAACAACTGCGCCTGCACCGCAAGGCCGAAGTGCTCAGTGGGCACCTCCAGGGCGTGGCAAACGCCGAAGCGGCGGAGGAAACCGCAGCCGCCGCCATGGCAGACGCTGCCCGGGAACTGGACGCCGCGGCCGCGGCGGATCCCGAACTCGCGGCGATCCGGACCACCGATCCCGGACCGCCCGCCGGCCGCGGGGACGCCACCGGGGACCTCGCCGCCGCGGTGCGGACAGTTCTTGAAGAACTGCGGTCCGTCCGCGCGGTGCTCAAAGCGGGACTCCCGGACGAGGAAAAACTCTCCGGACTGAAGGCCCGCAGCGCCGGCCTGGGGCAGGAACTGACGGAGTTGCTCGGCGCGAGGGACTCGGCCCAAGCGACCCTGGCCGCCCTGCACACCGAATCCGCGACGCTCCTGGCCGGACTGCGCCCGCTCGAGGAGCTCGCCGCCGAGGTCCCGTTGCGGGTCAAGGAAGCCGAATCCGCCGAAGAGCTCGTGCTCATCGTGGGCCGCTACGCCGCAGCCCAAACGCTGTGCAGCTCCATCACGGAGCGCCGCACCCGGGCCAAGGACGAGCACCAGGAACGGCGCCAGAACTGGCTGGACCTGCGCGAGGAACGGCTCGCCAACGCCGCGGGCGAACTCGCGGCCCAACTGCTGGCCGGCGCCCCGTGCGCGGTGTGCGGCAGCACGGAGCACCCAAGCCCCGCCCCCGCGGCGGCCTCCGCCCTGGCCGTCGCGCAAGCCGAGCAGGCGGCGGAGGGCGAATGCGGGACGGCCGAAACCGCCCTCGCCGCCGTCGAACGGGAACTCGCCGAGGCACAACAGGATCTCGCCGTGCTGGCGGCCCAAGGCGGCAGCACCGCACCACAGGACGCCCGGCTGGAGGCCGACCTCGCCCGCAACCGGGCCGCGGAGGCCGCCCGCGCCGCGGAAGGCCTTGCCGCGAGCCGCAGCCGGCAGGCCGCGCTGGAGGAAGAAATCGCCGCCGCGGCAGTCGCCGCGGCGGACGCCACCGCCGCGATCGCCCAGACGGAATCAACGTTTGCGGCCGTCCGGGAGCAGGCCGGCTCCCTTGAGGGGGCCTTGACCGGGCTTCGGGCCGGACACCGCACGCTGGGGGAGCGCATCGCGGCCCTCGACGGGGCTACCGCGGTGCTGGAGCGTACGGATGCGGCACGGGCCCGGCTGGAGCAGGCACAAACCCGTTCCCTCGAGGCCCGCGAGTCCCTGGCACAGGCACTGCCGCCGTCGGGCTTCGATTCCGCCGGCGCCGCCCGCGCCGTCCTGCTCGCGGCAGAGGAGGCGGCCGCACTGGAAGCGGAAGTCCGGACCGGGCAGGACGAAGCCGCCCGGATCGAGGAACTGTTCGCCAGCGACGAGTTGGCGCTGGCCGTGCACGAGCGCGGGACCGACGGACCCGTTGCCGCAGACGTCCTCGCAGGGCTCAGGCTTGAGGCCGAGGCAGCCGAACGCACCGCCCGGGAGGCTGCGCTCGCCGCCGGGCTCGCCGAGAAGTCCGTACTCACGCTGGGCCGGATCGCCGCCGACTACGCCGCGCTGGCGGAGTCGGGCCGGGAGCCGCGCGAGCGCGCGGTCCTGCTGGCTGCCGTGGCCGCCGCGGCCCGCGGCGCGGGGGAGAACACCTACCGGATGAGCCTGAACACCTACGTGCTTGCCGCGCGGCTCGAACAGGTGGCGCTGGCGGCCTCCGAACGGTTGACCGGGATGAGCGACGGGCGCTATACGCTCCGGCACACGGACGCGAAGGCGGCCCGCGGGGCCAAGTCCGGCCTTGGCCTGGAGGTCGTGGACGAGTGGACCGGGCAGCACCGCGACACCGCCACCCTCTCCGGCGGTGAGTCGTTTATGGCGTCCCTGGCGCTGGCCCTCGGCCTGGCGGACGTGGTCCAGCAGGAATCCGGCGGCGTGGATATTGAGACGCTCTTTGTCGACGAGGGCTTCGGCAGCCTCGACGAGCAAGCCCTGGAACAGGTCATGGACGCGCTGGAGGGGCTCCGGGACGGCGGACGCATTGTGGGACTGGTGAGCCACGTCGGTGAAATGAAGCAGCGCATCGGCACCCAGCTCCAGGTCCGCAAGGGACGCAACGGATCCACCCTGCACATCGCCGACGACGTGCACGCCTAAGGACGACGTGCACCCCTGAGGCACACGGCGGCGCATGGCCGCAGCACGGGGGCGTCCGTTACCATGGAAGAGTTACCGGGTCGCGCGCATCGGGAGGAGGGACGATGCGCAACATTGAGCGAACCCGGAAACCATGAACCCCTCAACGCTTTCACCGGCGCCAGTCACTGACGCGCCCACCCTTCCGCCGGCGACGCCGGCCACGCCGGCCCGCGGCGGACGCTTCGCCCGGCTTCCGCACCTTGCCGGCCGCAGCTTCCTCCCGATCGGGCTCCTGGCCCGCCTGCCGCTGGCCATGCTGACGGTCGGCGCCCTGACCCTCGTGACCGCCGTGACCGGCTCCTACGCCGTCGGAGGGGCCGCCGCCGGAGCCGTCGGCATCGGCTCCGCGATCGGCTCGCCCGTCCTGGGCTACCTGGCGGACCGGCTGGGCCAGCGCAACGTGCTGCTCGTCGCCGCCGCCGCCAACACCCTGGCCGTCATCGCCTTGATCCTCGCGGCCTATCTGGTCCCGGGCGGCCAGGAGCTCGCAGCCGCACTCCCGGTCTTGGTGGCGGGCTTCGTCGCCGGTGCCACCTCTCCCCAGGTGGGACCCCTGGCCCGCGTCCGATGGATGGCCCTGACGTCACGCGGCGGCCGAGACGCGAACACCGCGGACCTGGACACGGCCCTGTCCTATGAAAGCACCGCCGACGAGGCCACGTTTGTGCTGGGTCCGGCGCTCGTTGGAATCCTCGCCAGCCTGATCGCGCCCTGGATGCCGCTGGCCGTCGCCGCTGCCCTGACGCTGACGCTGGTGCCCGCATTCGCCATCCATCCCACGCACCGCCATGTGGTTCCGACGCCGGAACCGGCGGCCGGGGAGGCCGACGCCGGCAGTGCCGCCACGGGCGGCCGGGTCAAGGTCCTCGGCGCCGTGGCCGTGCCCGTTCTGGCCATGGTCTTTATGGGCACTTTCTTCGGGTCCACCCAGACGTCGCTCAGCGCTTTCTCCGCGAGCTTCGCAACCGCGGAGCTGGCGGGTCTGCTCTACGCCGTCA
This sequence comes from Arthrobacter sp., assembly GCA_041567475.1. Lineage (GTDB taxonomy): Bacteria > Actinomycetota > Actinomycetes > Actinomycetales > Micrococcaceae > Arthrobacter. The sequence goes on along the minus strand of JBFGBS010000083.1, from coordinate 958 downwards.
TGGGCGTCAGCTCCGCAGCGGCCGCCCTCTCCGTTGCGTACTGGTCCCGGCGGTTCACGCTGAACGCCCGCTGGGTGGCCAGTGCCGCCGTGATGACCGGGCTGGCCTGCCTGCTGTTGCTTCCCGCCACGGCGCTGCCCATGATCCTGGTCCTGCTCGTCCTCGGGCTGCCCGTCGGCCCGCTTATGGTGACGGTCTTCGCGATCGGCGGCATCGTCGCCCCGGCGGGCAAACTCGGCACCGTGATGACCGCGCTGGCCAGCGGCATTGTTGCCGGCACCGCGCTGGGGTCCTCGGTCGCCGGTCGGCTGGCCCAGGACCATGGCTACTCCACGGCCTTTATCGTTCCGGTGTGCGCGGCCGCGGGACTGTTCCTGCTCGGCGGCGCGGCCGCCGGCCTCGTGCGGCGGCCGAAGACGGCCTGAGCGTACCGGCGCCTCAGCCCAGCTGGGCCTCGATGCGGGCGGCACTCGCCGCCAGGGCGGCCGCCACCTCGTCCGGGTCCTGGGCTGCGCGGATGTAGACGACGGCGAGCGCTGCGGGCCGCCCGCCGGGGATCCGGACCGGCACGGCGAGCGAGGACACCCCGGCGATGACCTCGTCATGGCTGGCGGCGTACCCGCGGCTGCGGGCTTCGGCGGCCTCCGCCCGGTACCCGGTCCCCGGAGCCAGGGTGTTCCATTCGGATTCCGACAGCGCGGACTGGATCGCGATTCCCGGGGCGCCCCGGTTGATCGGGTGCCGGGACCCGGGGTGCTGCACCACCACGGCCCCGGCATGCCGCGGGTCCACGGTGACCAGGGTGACGCAGTCCTCATGGTCCCAGACCGCCACAAAAGCGCTCATCATCAGCGAGTTCGCCAGCTGGGTCAGTTCCGGAAGTGCCGCCGTCTGCAAATTCCGGGAGACCCCCCGGGCCAGGACGGCGAGGCCGGGTCCGGGCTGGACCCGGCCGGCG
>JBFGBS010000082.1:0-7648 GCA_041567475.1 Arthrobacter sp. | reverse complement strand
CGCTGAGTCGGTGCTCCCGGCTGCCATCTTCGTAGTCTTCACCGGACCGGCCCGGAGCGGATCCCGGAAGTCGTCCGGTGTGGATAACTGCGCCGGGCCGGACCTCAGCCGGGGAACGCCGGATCGATCGGGCCCTTGAGCTGGGCGGACCAGCCGTTGCCGAGGCGTTGGAAGACCCCTTCGGCGGACTGTGCGTAGATTTCGCCTGCGCCGTTGCCGGCGCTGAGTGTGGTCAGTCCCGGCCACGGGGCCAGCGGCTGGGGTTCCGCCGACGCCAGGGACAGCAGTTCGGGGACCACGTTCTCGGTGGCCGAACCCTTCATCACCACCACGGTCGTGTCATCCACCCACACGCCCTGGTCCGGGTCGCGGGATGCCAGGAGTGCCACCGGGCTGGTCAGGTCCCGCGGCGTACCGTCGACGCTGCGGACGATGCCGGTGATCCGCACGCTGGTCCGGCCGTTCTGTTCGGAGATGACCAGGGCGCGCGTTCCATCGCGGGATACCCGGAAGTCCTTGACGGCGTTCCCGGCCAGCCAGTCCGGGGCCAGGGTCACGGCCGGAACGGTGGCACCGGCGGCTACCCCGGCGGGGTGGTAGGCCACGATTTCGGTGTTGCCCGAGGCGCCGGGTCCGGCAATCCAGGCCCAGTCATACAGGTCGAAGGACGGTCCGGTCAGGGCGTCGCGGGTGGTCAGCGCCCGGGCCGGCTGGCCCGGCACGATCGAGTACAAGGTGGTGCCGGCGGCGTTGAGGAAAGCCGCCGATTGGGATGCCGGCGATTCTGCCGGCGCGCGCGGCCCCAAATCCGCGACGGATGCGATGTCCGCGAGCGGTGACAGCCGGTTGTTTTCGTACCGCACAAGGTCCTCGTTGCTCACCGCGATCTGGCGGGAACGGACGTTCTTGTCCCGGATCGGCGGGAGCACGCTGCCGTCGTCTTCGACCCGCACGAGATCCTGGTCGGCCCGGAGCTCGACGTTGACGACGTCGGGCTGGCTGCGGAACGTCAGCGAGAGCTGGCTCTGCATCCGCAACCGGTCTTCGTTGGAGGCCTCCACGAGGTCCTTCGCGGTCAGATCCACCTGCGCGGCCCCGGACACCACCGGCACCGATTCGCGGGCCAGTTTGATGCCCGAGGGGAACGCGCTCACGACGGCGCCCTTGAGGTACGGCGCCGGTCCGCCCAGGAGGGCGCTCGTCATGGCCTTGACCGTCTTCTTCCGGATGAACCAGCGGACGTCCGGGACCGCGTACGTGAAGGTGGGGTCGTAGAAGTAGATCGGATAGGCCCCGTAGATGACCTTGAAGGTCTCCTCAGGGATCGCCGTGCCGTCCGGAATCTCGGCGATCCGCCATTGGCCGTCGACCTGCGCCAAGGTGGCGGGGATGTATTCCTTCGTCCCCTCCGGCAGCCGCGTGGCGACCCCGACGGCGTCCACCGAGTAGGCCAGGTCCAGCTCGTAGTTGAAGATGTTGTCGACGCCGGTCGGAACCACCCGTGCGGAGCGGAAGACCAGCGCCCGCTGGTCCGGTTTCCAGGCCACGGACGCCGCCTGGGTCAGGTACTGCCGGGCGACCGCGTAGTCGTCCTCGTAGCCGCTGCCGGCCTGGTAGAAGTCCTCGATGATCGACTGGGGGCTCGCGCCGGCGCGGGGGGCGGCCGGGAAGAACACCGGGGCATTGGGGTTTCCCGCGCTCTCGTCCTTGCTCTTGCCCACCGGCCCGGACCGGGGAATCTGCGCGCAGGAGGTCAGGAGGACCAGGATCACGGCGAGGAGGGCCGCGCCCAGGCGGCTCAGGGGTCGCGAGGAGGTGTTCATGACCCGTCCTTAGTTCCGGGGGCGGGCGGGAAAGGCGTGGCCGGGCGGGGGCTCACGGGAAGGGCGGCGCCGCGGGGCAGACCGGGGACGGTAAGGTCCTGCGGGGCCTGGGCGTGTTCGAAGAGCAGCATGGTCCGGTCGCGGCCCGCACCGGGGAATGCGACGTCGACCGGCTGGAGCTGGAGGGGTGAGGCGCCGATGCTCTCGCCTTGACGAAGGGGAAGGGTGAGGAGGAAGTTCGAGCCGTTTCCTTTCTCTCCCCAGGCCTGCAGCCAGCCGTCGTGGAGCTTCGTGTCTTCGGCGGCGATGGACAAGCCCAGTCCGCTGCCGCCGGTGGTGCGGGCCCGGGCCGGGTCGGCCCGCCAGAACCGGTCGAAGACCCGCGCCGCGTCCGCAGGGGCCATGCCGATGCCGTGGTCGCGGACCGCCACGGCCACGGCGGTCTCATTGGCGGCGACGGAGACGTTGACCGGCCGGCCCTCGCCGTGTTCGAGGGCATTGAGGATCAGGTTCCGGAGGATCCTGTCGATCCTGCGGTCGTCCATGTCCACCACAATGCCGTCCTCGGGGGCGTTGAGGGTGACCACGGAGCCGTATTCGGCCGCGACGGGGCCCACGCCTTCGATGACATGGGCGACCAGCTGCACGATGTCCGTCGGTTCGGCGTCCAGGGTTGCGGCGCCGGCATCGAAGCGGGAGATCTCCAGCAGGTCGGCCAGCAGCGACTGGAACCGTTCGACCTGGTTGTAGAGCAGCTCGGCGGAGCGTTTGTTGATCGGGTCGAAATCCTCGCGGGCGTCGTAGAGCACTTCGGCGGCCATCCGCACCGTGGTCAGCGGCGTGCGAAGCTCGTGTGACACGTCGGAGACGAACCGCTGCTGCATTTGGGACAACGTGGCGAGCTGGGTGATCTGCTCCTGCAGGCTGGCTGCCATGTGGTTGAAGGAAGCTCCCAGCCGGGCCACCTCGTCTTCGCCCTTGACCACCATGCGTTCCTGCAACTGGCCGGCGGCTAGCTTCTCGGAGACGAGGGCGGCATGGCTGACCGGGCTGACCACATTACGGGTGACGTACCAGGCCACGCCGCCGATCATCAGGACCAGCACGGCGGCCCCGGCCAGCAGGACGCCCTGGATCTCGTCGAGGGTCGTCTGCGCCGTGTTGAGGTCGTAGATGAGGTAGAGCTCATAGACGGTGCCGTTAAAGGTCACCTTGTTGCCGACGGCGATCCCCGGGCGGTCTTGCGTTCCGACGGCGAACTCCGTGGGGGCCCAGAACTGGTCCTTGCCTGATTCCTGCACCGCTTTGCGCAGGTCCGGGGGGATGACGCTGATGGTCAGCTGGTCCGAGGCACGCGACTCGACCCAGCGGTTGCGCGGTTTGGTCTGCTCCGGCATCGCCTCGAACACGTAGCGGCGCTGGACCACCGAGCCACGCCCTTCGACCGCGTTGAGGGTGTCGTAGACCAACGTGATGACGCTGGACTGGTCGGTGACCTGGGCGCCGTCGAAGGTCTCCTGGACCTGCTTGACGCTGTAGCGGGTCTCCGATTCGGCCTGGGTGAGCCGTTCCTGGAAGAGGTTGTTGGCAATCTGGCTCGACAGATAGGCCCCCACCACGGCGAAGGAGGTGATGGCCAGCATCAGCGTCGTCAGGACCGTCCGGAACTGCAGGGACCGCCGCCACCGCCGGCGCAGCGACTGCAGCAGGTACCGGACGCCCGGAAGCAGGAGGTCGGCTCCGGTGCGGACCAGCCGGGCCACCCGGACACCGACGATCCGGGCACGCCGGATCCAGAGCCGGAACCGGAAGGCCAGCGCCGGCGCTGCGGCCGCACCGCTGCCCTCAGGCTCGGCGGGGTGCGGCGACGGGGTGGCCGCGACGCCGCTGCCGGGAGTGCCGGGGGTGCCGCCGGTTTCGGGGCGGCCGACCTCCGGGGTGCCTTCAGAAGGCTCAGGAACCTGCTTTGTAGCCGACACCACGGACCGTCAATACAACTTCGGGGGCTTCGGGGTCACGTTCGATCTTGGACCTCAGCCGCTGGACATGGACGTTCACCAGCCGCGTGTCGGCGGCGTGGCGGTAGCCCCAGACCTGCTCCAGGAGCAGCTCACGGGTGAAAACCTGCCAGGGTTTGCGCGCCAGGGCCACGAGCAGGTCGAATTCCAGCGGGGTCAGGGAAATCCGGTCGCCGCCCCGGCTCACGAGGTGGCCGGCGACGTCGATGGTGACATCCGCGATGCGCAGCGTTTCCGGCGCCTTGAGGTCCCCCGGGCGCAACCGGGCCCGGACCCGGGCCACCAGCTCCGCGGGTTTGAACGGCTTGGGCACGTAATCATCGGCACCGGATTCCAGGCCGCGGACGACGTCGGAGGTATCAGCTTTCGCCGTGAGCATCACGATCGGGACGTCGGACTCGCCACGGATCTGGCGGCAGACCTCAATGCCGTCGATGCCCGGCAGCATCAGGTCAAGGAGGACGAGGTCCGGCTTCGAAGCCCGGAATACTTCCAGCGCTTTTCCGCCGTCCGCGCAGAAGACGGGCTCAAAGCCGTCGTTGCGCAACACAATACCGATCATCTCGGCGAGTGCCTCGTCATCGTCCACTACCAGAATGCGTGCCTTCATAGTTATATATTCCCCTATGGACTTGGCTTTGTCGTATTGGCGGTCCTCCCGGCATGGCGTGCGCGCACCGGACCGGTTGTGACAACGGGCCCGTTCTCAGGCATGCTGTGGGCAGGCGCCGGTCCGCCGGCCATGGACCACAGGAGGTTCCCGTGTACACCCCGATCTACGAACTCGCCCTCGGCCGTGACTTCACCCGGCTGCAGCCGGAGCTGCAGGAATACTTCTCGCTGGCACCGGGCTCGGGCCACTACGGTGTCGGCGAAGGGGTGTTCGAGGTCGTCGGCTGCCGGCAGCGCTGGCTCCGTCCCCTGCTGCGGCTCGCGACCGGGGAGCAGGCCTTTTTTCCCGAATACGGCGAGGGTATCCGGTTCCGGATCGAAAACCACGCTCATCTCGACCCGTTCGGCAGGTCCAGCCTGACGGCCCGCCGGGAAATCTTCTTTCCCGGCACGACCCGCGTCTTCCACGACACCACCAGCGTGGACGGCGCCGGCCCGGGGCTGCTGGATTACGTGGGCCGGTACCGTCGGCTGGTTACCGACCTCAACCTCAGCGTTACGCCGGACGGCCGGCTGCGGGGCGTGTCAGAGGCCTCCCGGCTGCTGCTGGGCCCGCTGCGGATTCCGCTGCCGGACGCCCTGGATGCGAAAGCCTATGCGGAACAGTGGTGGGATCCGGCAGCGGCCGGCACGGGCAAACACCGGATTCAGGTCAAGGTGATCCAGCCGCAGATCGGGCTGGTGCTCGTCTACGCCGGACACTTTGACTACCGGCTCGAACCCTATCCGGACGGCGCCACCGCGCCCGGGTACCTTCCCGGGTACGCGCAGCCGGACCGGTGGCAACGCCGGACCTGACCTGGTCCTGACGGTGCGGTCGGCGGATCCGCCGGTCAGCCCAGGGCGAGCTGGTTGAGTCCGTCCGCGACCTGCGTCAGCCTCGCCAGGGCGGCCGTCGCGGACGAGGGCGTGTGCCGCTGCAGTCCGTCCGTCGGGGTGACCCGCACGGCGCCGAGCAGGGAGGCCGGCAACCCGAGTTGCCGCCACGGCCGCCAGATGTCCTCCACGACCGCCGGCACCTTCGGCAGCGGGGCGCCGGGGGTGCCGACGTCCAGCGCACCGGCCCAGAGCCGCTTGCCGGCCTCGACCGCACCGGCGAGCTGCTCCCACTGCCGGGAGGTGAGCGCGCGAAGCGGCACGGCGATCCCATCCGCGCCCGCGGCCAGGATCCGGTCGAACGGGGCCTCGACCTCCGGCACCGCAACAACGATTTCGACGGCGCCCGCGGCCCGGAGGGCGTCAATGACCAGCTGCCAGGACCCGGTGATTTCCTGGCCCGGCACGGACCGCAGGGTCCGGTAGCCGCTTGAGGTCGGGATGGTGCCGGCGAGGACAGCGGCAATGTCGGGTTCGTCGATCTGGACCACGAGCCGGGCCCCGGGTGCCGCCGCGGAGACCCGTTTGAGGTGCTCCCCGACCCCGGCGGCGAGGGAGGCGGCGATTTCGCGCCGGGCGCCGTAATCGATCAGCGCCCGTTCGCCGTTGTGCAGGTGGAGGCCGGCGGCGAGGCTGAGCGGCCCGCGCAGTTGTACCTTGAGTTCCGCCGACGGTGTGTCTTCGGCGCCGACCAGGTCAGCGAGGATGTTGATGTCCGTCGACAGCGCCGACGTCGCCCGCATCAGGTCCTTGCCGGGCCGGTCCACCAGCCGCCAGCCGAAGGGCTGGACATCGACCGGCAGCTCCACCAGCAGCGAAGCGGTCCGGCCCAGCGGGTCCGAGCCGACGCCACGGTCCGGGAGTTCGGCAAGGAAGGGAAGGTGCGGGCTGCCCAGTTCACCGCGGATGATGCGCAGGGCCTCCACCGGGTCCTCCCCCGGCCAGGGGCCCAGGGCGGTCGCCGTGGCCTGGGTCGCCGCGGGCAGTTCAGGGACGGCCACGGCTAGGCGCCCGCGGCGACGGCGGGATCCGAGGATCCGGCCGCGCGGACGCCCGGACCGGAGCCGGTTCCGGGACCGCTGCCGGCGTGCCGGTCGTCGCCCGCGTGCGTGGCGGCCTCGTGGTTCTCCGCGATGGCCTCGTGGTGCCGGATGACCTCGCCGATGATGAAGTTCAGGAATTTTTCGGCGAAGGCCGGATCGAGCTGGGCCTCGGCGGCGAGCCTCCGCAGGCGGGCAATCTGCGCAGTCTCCCGGCCGGGATCCCCGGCGGGCAGTTTGTGGGTGGCCTTCAGGAAACCGACCTTCTGCGTGGCTTTGAACCGCTCCGCCAGAAGGAACACCAGGGTTGCATCGATGTTGTCGATGCTGGACCGGATGGAGAGCAGCTCTGCCATCACGGCCGGATCCACTTGACCGGCCAGTGAACTGGCGGCGGGATCAAAGGAATCGTCATCCGGAAGGAGTGGGTTCTGCTCGGTCATGGTCCCAGTCTAGGGGCAAGGCCCGCGTCTTTTCCGCCGTCCGATGCCTGTTCGGCGGTCCCCGGCAGCGCCGGAAACGGGACATGCCCACCGTTCACGGGGAACGGCGGGCATGTCCCGTGGAATCCCGGCGGCGCCTCCGCAAGGCGCCGCCGGCCCGGAGATTCAGCCCCGGACGCTAGCTTCCGAGCACGGCGCGGTAGGCGTCGCGGCGCCGTGCCTGTTCCTCGGGATCCGGGACGGGCAGGGACGCGATGAGCTTCTTCGTGTAGTCGTGCTGCGGGCTGCCCATCACCTGGTTTCCGAGCCCCTGCTCCACCAGCCGGCCCTTGTAGAGCACCCCCACCCAGGTCGAGAGGATGTCCACGACGGCGAGGTCGTGGCTGATGAACAACGCGGCGAAACCGAACTCGGCCTGGATCTCCTTGAACAGCTCCAGCACCTTGGCCTGCACCGAGACGTCCAGGGCCGATGTGGGCTCGTCCGCGATCAGCAGTTTCGGGTTCAGGATCAGGGCCCGGGCCAGGGACGCGCGCTGCCGTTGCCCGCCGGAGAGCTCGTGCGGGAACCTGTCGGCATAGGACGCCGGCAGTTGCACCGACTCGAGCAGCTCCGCCGTCCGCGCACGGGCCTGGGCCGGCGTCGGGTTGCTGTGGATGACGAGCGGTTCGGCGACGCACTCACCGATGGTCAGGTGCGGGTTGAACGAGGCCGCGGGATCCTGGAACACGAACCCGATGTCCTTGCGCAGCGGCTTGAAGCTGCGCTCCTTGAGG
>JBFGBS010000081.1:0-7657 GCA_041567475.1 Arthrobacter sp. | reverse complement strand
GCTCTTCGGCCAGTTGTGCCATGGCAACGCTGCCGGCGAAGCTGTCCGCCGCCGTCTGGCCCTTGCCGATGGTGGCCAGATCAAGGATGGAAAGCGGAACAGTCACGGATAAACCGGCCTTTCATTGCGGGGTTGTCGGCGACCGCGCGAACCCGCAAGGGGCTCCGGCGCGGCGCACACGTAAGACAACCACCGCCGGCCCCGGGTTATTTCGTCCGCACCCCGGTCCAGCCCCGTCGGACCAGCAGCGCACAGTGCGTCTCAGCCGCAGGAGACGTTGTAGTCCAGGCCCTTGGACACGTACTGCACCATCGCTACCTCGCTGCCGGGGGTCAGCGCAGGAAGGGAGCACTTGGCCTTGGCATCCGCGAGCGACCGGGCGCCGGCGAGCCAGCTGGGCAGCCCGGCCAGCGGACTCGTGGCTTTGACGGTGCCGGCAATCTGGTTCCACTGGTATCCGGTGGAGTACACGCCGACGGGCGCGCCAATGCCCTGGAAGTACGTTGCCATTCCTTCGAGGACGGCAACGTTGGCCGCTTTGTTGCGCTGCCAGCTGTTTTCCGTCTCCACGTCCAGCCACCAGAAATACGACGTCGGCTTCGTAATCCCGCGGATCTTGGCGTCGTCGTAGGCCTTGGCGTAGCCGTACATGTAGGAGCAGGCCTTGAACGTGCGCAATGCGCAGTTGCCGTAGGGGTTACTCACCCGCTTGCCCTCATAGGTGTTCGACGTGGGCCACCATGAACCCTGCAGCCCGGGGTTGGCTGTGTTGACGTAGAGAGCCACCCGCGGCTGCGCCGAGCTGGGGGCATACTTCGTCGCCGTGCGCGCCCATTTGAGCTGCTCGGCCAGGCAGGGGTTGGTGGTGTTGGCGAGACCGTTGTTGACGCCCACCACGGCAAATGCCAGCTGCTTGGGCAGGGCCTGGCCGCATTGGGGCCAGGACACATCGACGCCGACCGGGTCCGCGGACCGCGCCGGGGCGGCGGAGGCCGGGCCAACGCCTGCCAGGACGAGGCCCAGCACTGCGGTGACCGTGAGTGCGAGCCGCGTCAAAGATGAGAGCATGCCCCCAGTCTAAGGCGCCGGTCTCCGCCGGGCGAGGACCCCCGTCACGCCCGCGCATTCCGGAACGGACTGCCGGACGGGAATCTTCGGACGGAATAGTCGCGGCGGTCCGGGAGTTGCCGCCTCTGGGAGCCACAAGAGCCCACCGCATGCGCGGGCGGCCGAATCCGGCTGCGTGCAACTGCACGGATGCCGTAATCCGGCGTCCGCTATCCAACCCTCGCCGGCCCTCCGGGTGCCGGCAGAACAGGAGCAACACCATGGCTAACATTCTGATGGTCGTATCCGGCGCCGATTCCCTCACCATGCGCGACGGCAGCGAACACCCCACCGGCTACTGGGCGGAGGAACTGGTCGTCTCGCACCAGTCGCTGATCAATGCCGGTCACACCGTCCACATCGCCACCCCCGGCGGGGTCAAGCCCACCGTCGACCAGGTCAGCCTCGCCGCCGAATCGGCCGGCGGCCAGGAGCGGGCGGACGGATTCCGCAACTACATTGACGCCATCGACGCTGAGCTGTCCGCGCCGCTCGTGCTCGCCGACGTCGACGCCGACGCCTACGACGCCGTCGTGATGCCCGGCGGCCACGGCCCCATGGCGGACCTGTACCAGGACGCCGATCTCGGCCGGCTCCTCGTCGCTACCGACAAGGCCGGCAAGGTCATCGCACCGTTCTGCCACGGCCCGGCCGGGCTGCTCAGTGCCAAGGCCAGCGACGGCAGCTACGCGTTTGCCGGCCGCCGCCTCACCGTCTTCACGGACGAGGAAGAACTCAACGGCGGCACCGGACCCAACACGCCCTGGTTCGTCGAAGAGGTCCTGAAAGACAACGGCGCCGTCATCGAAAACGGCGCTGCGTGGGGAGCCAACGTGGTCCGGGACGGCAACCTCATCAGCGGCCAGAACCCGCAGTCCAGCGAGGACGTCGCCAAGGAAGTCATCAAGGCCCTCGCCGAATAAGTGCCGCCGCAGCCGGGTCCGGAACCGCCGGACCCGGCTAAGCTGGCCGCATGGCCATCAAATCCACTGCCGACAAGGTCGCCGCCATCCAGCAGGGCTACACCCTGGCAGGCCCCACGATTGAACTCGGCGCGGCGATCGTCGACGGGGAGCTGCACAAGGACGCCAAAGTCCGGCTCCCCCTGGCGATGATGAACCGGCACGGCCTCGTCGCCGGTGCCACCGGGACCGGCAAGACCGTCACCCTGCACATGATGGCCGAACAGCTCTCGGCTGCCGGGGTCCCGGTCTTCCTGGCCGACATCAAGGGCGACCTCTCCGGTCTGGCCACGGCCGCCACGGGAAGCGAAAAACTCCGTGCCCGCACCGAGAGCATCGGCCAGCCGTGGTCCGGCAAGGCATTCCCGGTGGAATTTTTGGCCCTCGGCGGGGACGGCAACGGCATTCCGGTCCGAGCGACCATCACCTCGTTCGGGCCCATCCTGCTCTCCCGCATCATGGAGCTCAACGACACCCAGGAATCCAGCCTGCAGCTGATCTTCCACTTCGCTGACAAGAACAACCTGGAACTGATTGACCTCAAAGACCTTCGTGCGGTCATCCAGTTCCTCACCTCGGACGAGGGAAAGGAAAAGCTCACGGAGCTGGGCGGCCTCTCGAAGGCCACCGCCGGAGTCATCCTTCGCGAACTCATCACGCTTGAAGCGCACGGCATGGAGAAATTCTTCGGCGAGCCCGAATTCGACACGGCGGAACTGCTGCGCACCACCGCCGACGGGCACGGCGTCGTCAGCTGCCTGGAACTGCCCACACTCCAGACCAGGCCCCTGCTCTTCTCCACGTTCCTGATGTGGCTCCTCGCGGACCTCTTCGAGGATTTGCCGGAGGTCGGCGACCTGGACAGGCCCAAGCTTGTGTTCTTCCTGGACGAGGCCCATCTGCTCTTCAAGGACGCCTCCAAAGCCTTTCTCGCCGCCATCACCACGACCGTCCGGCTGATCCGGTCCAAGGGTGTCGGGATCTTCTTCGTGACCCAGACCCCCAAAGATGTCCCCGGCGACGTGCTGGGGCAGCTCGCCAACCGGATCCAGCACGCCCTTCGCGCCTTCACGCCGGACGACGCCAAGGCCCTGAAGGCCACAGTCTCCACGTTCCCGCTCAGTGACTACGATCTTGCGGAGACCCTCACGACGGCCGGGATCGGTGAGGCCGTCATCACCGTCATGAATGAACGCGGGGCGCCCACCCCCGTCGCCCTGACCCGTCTGCGGGCCCCGGAATCCGTCATGGGTCCCAGCGGAGATGCCCTGGTTGCCGGGATCGTGGCCGCTTCCAGCCTCCTCCCGGCCTATGGCACGCCGGTGGACAACGTCTCCGCGTATGAAAAACTCGCCAAAGCCGCTTCGGCCGGGGGCCTGACCGGCCGCGGCGCCGCAGGGGCCGGAGGGGACGGCCGCGGGAGCCCCGACCATGACGCCGTGGATGCCGAGGCCCGGCGAATCGAGGAGGACATCCTGGGCCGCCCCAGCCGCCGCCCCGCCCAGGCACCGTCATCGGCCCCAGCGCCGTCAAGCGGCCGCGCAGCACCGCAGCCCCGGCAGTCCCGCCCGGAGCCCGGCGCCCCGGGCGACTTCGCCGGCGTGCTCGGCGGCGCCCTCGGCGGCGGACTCCAGAGCATGGCCCGTTCACTCGGAACCCAGTTGGGCCGCGAGTTGTTACGCGGCGTCTTCGGGACTTCATCGAGGCGGCGCCGACGGCGCTGACTGCCGCACCGCGGGCTCCAAGAGGGTCTCGCGGGCAGTCGCGCGACCGGCGCGGGCGGCGCCCCGACACGTGGCTTTGCGCGGCGTGCAGGTAACGTAAGGTAAGTGCAATTGAGTCAGGGGTTGATCAGGCTGGCGGCCATGTGGCTGCTCGGCCTGATGCTTGCTGTGACCGCGGCCGTCTTTTCGATCTACCTGGTCAATACGTCCGTTGCCGGCCCGCAGCAGCCCGTCCGCGAGTACCTCGCAGCCCTGCAGAAGGGCGAAGGGGGCAAGGCTCTTGGCCTGCTGAACGCCTCGGTACCGCAGAGCAACGCGGCAATGCTGGACGGAAGCGCCCTGCAGACAGCGGCGGCCCGTATCAGCGACCCCAAATTTGGTGCTGCGGAGCCCCGCAGCGGGAACCAGGTGATGGTGCCCATGGTGTACACCATCAACGGCAACGAACTGCGCACCGAATTTCTGCTGGAACGCACCGGGACCCGGTGGCTTTTCTTCAGTAAGTGGTCCTTCGTCCCGTCCTCACTCCCCGTCCTGGACGTCACGGTGGTGAACTCCAATGAGGCTTCACTGAACGGCGTCCCGGTGAACATGCCCAATGGCCGCAACTCCTTTGCCGTCTTCTACCCTGGCGAATACGAGGCCTCGCTGAGCGGACGATACTTTGCGGCCGCGCCCACGCGGGCCACGTTGTCAGGCCGGGACACCTCGCCGCCGGCGCTGAACCTCCTGACCTACGCGACGGACGGGCTGAAGGAAGCCGTCAGCGCCAAGGTCAACGAGTTCCTGGACTCCTGCGCGGATCAGGCCGATGAACAGCAACGGCTCCAGCCTGACTGCCCGTTCTATCACGTCACCTACAACCGCGTGCTCGACGGAACCATTGACTGGAGCATCAGCGAATATCCGGCGGTCAAGATCGAGCCCTTCGGCGGCCGCTGGGTTGTTGCCCCGCTGGACGGGAAGGCCCGGATTCAGGCCCGGCAGGTGGACCTGTTCAGCGGCATCGTCACGGACCTGAACGAAGTCCACGAATTCAGCTTCACCACGCGCCTCGACGTCGAGGCAGACAGCGTCAAGGTCACGCCCCTCCTGAATTTCTGAGCCGCCGGTACTTCCCCGCCAGCACTTTCCCCGGCGCCCCGTGTCACACCTGGCAGCTTCTTGGCACGAGGCCCCGGCGAAGTCCGCGTCGTTCCGGGTCCGGACGCACCCGGGACCCTCAGTACTTCGCACCGCGTGACGCGGACACGGTGCACGCCCTGGCCCCCAGCACCGCCAGTACCTCCGCGACCATCTGCTCATACCCGTAGACGACGTCGGCGTAGTAGTACCGCAGGACCGTATAGCCCGCTATTACCGACCTGTTGTTCCGCCGCTGGTCCTTCTTCACCTGCGCCCATTCGCCGTGATGCCGCCCATCCAGCTCGACAACCAGCCAGCCATCCAGGAGCAGATCCACGTACCCCACGCCGTCGATATAGACCTGGGTCTCCACCCGGATGCCGGCTTGCCGGAACCGCGTCCTTGCCAGCGTCTCCAGCATCGAATCGGCGCCGCGGTCCAACCAGGTGAGGACTTCCCTGGCTTTGCCGTTCCTCCGCCCCGGGAGCCGCTCACGCAGGAATCCGGCTGTTATGTCCCCTCTCGCCACCGCGCATTCGACCATGACCAGGGAGCCGTGGAGCGGCAGGCAACGCATGGCGTGGATCAGGACGTCGCCGAGTGCGGCAACCGGTCGAAGGCTGTGCGGTGGAAGCAGCAGCCCGCCATGCTGGACCGCGCCGTCGAAGGCGTCACCCCGCCTGTGGTGGACATGGCACACGGCGGGCCGCTCCAGGGTCCACAGCGAATAGAACGGGGCCGCACTGACGCAGGTGAGGAGGCAGCGGTGGCGTAGCAGCTCCACCATGGACTGCGCCGCCGACGGAAGCGCATACAGGCCGCGTTCGGGCTGCAGGACGCCGCCCCGGACCGCGCGGCGCAGGGCCGCGTCGTCGATCCCCAGCCCGGCCAGGGTCGGCCGGCGGGCCGCTCCGCCGCAGCGGGCGAGTGCCTCGTGGATATCCATGTCTCCACGGTGCCGTCCGCGGCACGCCCGTGGCGCGTCCTGCATTGCCCATGTGGACACCGCCCCGTCACGCACGGCACGTTCTTGCCCGGTATCCGCGCCGGCGACCACAGCATTCCACGGGTCCGTCGTCCCGGATACGCAAAAGGCTGCCACCGGTGACGCAGGTCAGCAGTGGCAGCCTTCGGAGTGCTAGTCCATGCCGCGCAGGTCAAGTACGAGTTCGGTGTCCCCGTCCGCGTCCAGCAGCACCGGGATGCCCCAATCCTGCTGGTACAGGTGGCAGGCCGCGTGGTCCGGGATCTCCCCGTCGGCGTCTTCGGGACCGTCGCAGGCCGCCGCCCGGGCCGTGATGTGCAGGACCCCCTCGGGTACGTCCGCGGAGAGTTCCAGCGTGCGGAGCAGGCCGACCGAGGTTCCACCGCCGGACAGCAGCAGCTCCGGGGGCGTGGAGGAGATCTTGAGCTGGGTGGGGTCGCCCCAGCGGTCATCGAGCTTTTGGCCGGTCGGCGCCGTGAACCGCACGGACAGCTCCAGGTTCCCGGGGGCGACCGGGCTCTTGGGCCGTTGGGTCTGGGCCGCGCCCTCGTCAACCTGCTGCGCTTCCTTGGGGATGGGTACGTAGATCAGCTGGTGTTTGTTGGCTTCAACGACCACCAGCAGCGGCTCCGCCCCGGCCACCTGGGTGTGGTCCACAATGACGTCGGACGGCTCCGAGAGGCCGCGGGCGAGGGTGGAGACCGTTCCGGTCGCGGGGTCGTAACGGCGCACCGCTCCGTTGTAGGTGTCCGCAACGGCGACGGAGCCGTCGGGCAGGACCGTGACGCCGAGCGGGTGCTGCAGCCGGGCGTCGGCGGCGGCACCGTCGCGGAAGCCAAAGTCGAAGAGTCCCTTGCCGATGGCGGATTCGACGGCGATGCTCCCGTCCGCGTCGATCACGAGTTTGCGCAGTGCGGAGGTTTCCGAGTCGGCGACCCAGACATTGCCTTCCGCGTCCTCGGCGAGACCGGACGGTTGGGCGAACCACGCCTCGGCGGCAGGGCCGTCCAAGAGTCCTTCGAGCCCGTTGCCAGCAATGATCGCGACGGCCCCGGTGAGGGGGTCGAAGCTGAAGATCTGGTGCACGCCGGCCATCGCCACGACAACGGCTTTGAGCTTCGTTGACCAGACGACGTCCCAGGGGGAGCTGAGCGAGACTGTGAGCGGGTCGGCTTCGAGCGCGGTCCCGAAGGCGGCGCCTTCCTCGTTGACACGGGCCGGCCCGGTTTCGAGCAGGCGCTGGACGCCGTTGCCGGCGAGGGTGGTGAGAGACCCGTCGGCCAGCGAAAGCCCGCGGAGCCGGTGGTTGACGGAGTCGGCGATCACGACGTCGTACCCGGTCTTTTCGGCCACGTCCGCGGGCAGCAGCACCAGGCCCTGCGGTTCGTTGAGCCGGGCGGACCCGGCCGGACCGTCCGCGTGGCCCTTTTCGCCCGACCCGAAGGTGCCCAGGACCGTTTCGAAGTCGGTGGCCAGTTCCACGAGCCGGTGGTGGCCGGTGTCGGTGACGAGCCAGGACCCGGATTCTGTTCCGGAGGCCCCCCTCCCGGCGGGGAGGTACAGGGCCTTGCCCGGGAAGCGCAGGGTCCCCGACGTCGGTTCCGGAGCCACGTAGGGGCCGTCGCCGCGGTGCAGCGTGCCCTTGGCCTCGTGTTCGGCGATCAGTTCGGGGATGAGTACGGCCAGGCCGTCTGCGTGGCCTTCACCGGACAGGTGCGCCACGATGTACCCCTCGGGATCGATCACCACGAGGG
>JBFGBS010000080.1:0-7678 GCA_041567475.1 Arthrobacter sp. | reverse complement strand
GTCCGCCCCGGACATGGAAGACCTGGACGGCGGCTTCCAGTTCATCTTCATGCAGGGCGAAGACGTCCGCGTCGGTGTCATCGGCCAGGACCACGGCGTTGCGTTCGAATACCTTCTTGAGCGCGATGATGTCATCCCGGATCCTGGCGGCGCGTTCGTAGTCCAGGGCGGCGACCGCGGCGGCCATGTCCTTCTCGAGCCGGGACACGAAGGGCCGCGCCTCTCCGCCCATAAAGGTGCAGAAGTCCTCGGCCAGGGCCCGGTGATCCTCGGCGGAGATCCGTCCCACGCAGGGGGCGGCGCATTTGTCGATGTAGCCCAGCAGGCACGGCCGGCCGCTGGCCTCTGCCCGTTTGAGCACCCCGGGGCTGCAACTGCGCACCGGAAAGACCCGCAGCAGCGTGTCCATGGTTTCCCGGATCGCGCCTGCCGTGTACGGGCCGAAGTACCGGGTGCCCTTGCGGCGTTCCCCGCGCAGCACCTGCACGCGCGGGTACTTTTCGGCCATCGTCACCGCGAGATAGGGATAGCTTTTGTCGTCGCGGAACATCACGTTGAACCGCGGCGAGTATTCCTTGATCCAGGTGTACTCGAGCTGGAGCGATTCGAGCTCGCTGCCGACCACGGTCCATTCAACGCTGCTGGCGGTGTGCACCATGGCGTGGGTCTTGGGCAGCAGCCCGGCCGGGTTGGCGAAGTAGGAGTTCAGGCGGGACCGGAGGTTTTTCGCTTTCCCGACGTAGATGACCCGGCCGTGCGGGTCGCGGAAGCGGTAGACGCCCGGATTGGTCGGGATCTCCCCCGTCTGGGGTCGGTAACTTGCTGGATCTGCCACGGCTCCAGTCTACTGAGCCCCGGGCAGGTACTAGGCGCTCTTGCTCTGGTTGTAACTCGTCGACCGCTGCTGCCCGCTGAGCTCGGCGATGGCATCCATGATCCGGTCGGTGACCTGGCGGCGTGCCGGCAGGGAATGGTCCGGTCCGGTCTTGTCGAAGTAGAGCGGCTCACCGACCTTCATGGTGAAATGCTGCGGTTTGACCGAGTTACTGCCCGCCGGCTGCAGGTTTTCGGTGCCGATCAGGCCGACGGGAATGACGGGGGCCCCGGTGGTCAGGGCCAGCCAGCCCACCCCGGTCCGGCCGCGGTACAGGATGCCGTCGCGGGATCGTGTGCCCTCGGGATAGATGCCGATGCCCTTGCCGTCCTCCAGGATGTCCAGCAGGGTCTTGAGGGCCTGGACGCTCGCAGCCTGTTCCCCGCGCTCGACCGGGATGGAGCCGACGGCCTCGAAGAATGACTTCATTGCCTTGCCCTTGACGCCGCCGGTGGTGAAGTACTCGGCTTTTGCAAAGAAGGCGACGGGCCGGGGCATCAGGGCCTGGACTATGACGCTGTCCAGGAACGAGAGGTGGTTCGGGGCCACAATGAACGCCCCCTCCGCCGGGACGTTCTCCAGGCCGATCACGGTGGGCCGGCACGTCGAAGAGATCAGGCCGCGGGTGGTCCAGCGGATTGCGTCAAACATTGCCATCGGTGGGCACCTCGTTCAGGGCGTTGGTCGTCAGTGCGGCGGTGTGGCTGTAATCCAGCCTGCTTATGGTGTCATGAAGATCCCTTGTGCTGTGCACGATGGCGGCGGCGCCGGCCGCCTGGAGTTCACCGTCGAGGGCGAATCCCCAGCTGACGCCGATGCAGTCCAGTCCGTTCGCGGCCGCGCCGGCGACGTCCTGGGCCCGGTCCCCCACCATGACGGACGTGCCCGCGCTGACGGGCCAGAGCGTGGCGAGGTCCGCCAGTGCCGCGGCGACGATGCCGGTCTTGCCGGACGGCTCCGCAGCGGCTGCTGCCTCATTCGCGGCGGCGCCGCGGATGGCCTGGAAGCAGGACGCGATTCCGTGATGTTCAAGCACGATCCGGGCGAGTCCCTCGGGTTTCTGGGTGGCGACCGCAATCGGACGGCCGGACTCGACGTACTCGGCCAGGAGGGCCCGGACCCCGGGGTAGAGCCGGCCCTGAGCTATCCCCGTGGACAGGTAATAGTCCCGGTAGATCCGAATGGCTTCCTCGAGCTGTCCCGCGGGCACGCCCGCGATGTTCACCATCGCGTGGCTGAGCTTGGGCCCGATCATGGCGGCCAGGCGGTCCTCGCCCGGGGACGGCAGTCCCAGCGCGTTGAGGGCCGTGGTGATTCCGTCCGCGATCCCCCGGCCCGGATCGACAAGAGTGCCGTCCAGGTCAAAGATCACGGGCACTGTTGTATGGGTCACCGGCCTAGTTTCTCATGAGAGCGCTGATGCCAGAAACCCGCATACCCCGGACGGAATACTTCGTCGCATCCGTCCGGGGTAATGGAACCGCGCAATGGAACCGGGGCGCGGCCCGGTCCGCCGTCAGTTGAGGAGTTCGGCGAGGAAGGCCGCCGTGTGGCTTTCCGTGGAGGTAGCCACTTGCTCCGGGGTCCCGGAGGCGACCACCCGGCCGCCGCCGGAGCCGCCGTCGGGTCCCAGGTCCACGATCCAGTCGGCGCTCTTGATGACGTCGAGGTTGTGCTCGATGGTGATCACGGTGTTGCCCTTGTCCACGAGGCCCTGGAGGACCAGGAGCAGCTTCCGGATGTCCTCGAAGTGCAGGCCCGTGGTGGGTTCGTCGAGGACGTAGACGCTGCGGCCGTTCGAGCGTTTCTGCAACTCCGCCGCGAGCTTCACGCGCTGGGCTTCGCCGCCGGACAGGGTGGTCGCGGGCTGGCCCAGCCGCACGTAGCCGAGCCCGACGTCGACCAGCGTGTTCAGGTGCCGGGCGATCGGAGAGAACGCCGCGAAGAACTCGGCACCTTCCTCGATCGGCATGTTCAGGACATCCGCGATGGTCTTGCCCTTGTAGTGGACTTCCAGGGTTTCCCGGTTGTACCGGGCACCGTGGCAGACCTCGCACGGGACGTAGACGTCGGGCAGGAAGTTCATCTCGATCTTGAGCGTGCCGTCCCCGGAACACGCTTCGCAGCGCCCGCCCTTGACGTTGAAGGAGAATCGTCCCGGCATGTAGCCGCGGACCTTCGCCTCGGTGGTCTCGGCAAACAGTTTCCGGATGTTGTCGAACACGCCGGTGTACGTGGCCGGGTTGGAGCGCGGGGTGCGGCCAATGGGGCTCTGGTCAACATGGACCACCTTGTCCAGGTGCTCGAGGCCCTGGATGGACTTGTGCCGTCCGGCGACCTGCTTGGCGCCGTTGAGCTTGTTGGCCAGCACCTTGTAGAGGATCTCGTTGACCAGCGTGGACTTGCCCGAGCCGCTCACGCCGGTGACCGCGGTGAAGAGGCCCAGCGGGAACGCGGCATCCACGTTCAGGAGGTTGTTCTCCTTCGCGCCCACAACCTTCAGCTCGCGCTTTTTGTCGTACTTGCGCCGTTTTTTGGGGATGTCGATCTTCTTGCGGCCGGACAGGTAGTCGCCGGTCAGCGAGCCGGTGTTCTCCAGCAACGCCTGGTAGGAGCCGGAATGCACCACCATGCCGCCGTGCTCGCCGGCGCCCGGTCCGATGTCCACCACCCAGTCGGCCTCCTGGATGGTGTCTTCGTCATGCTCAACGACGATCAGGGTATTGCCGAGGTCCCGCAGCCGGGTCAGCGTCTCGATCAGCCGGCGGTTGTCCCGCTGGTGCAGGCCGATGGAGGGCTCGTCAAGGACGTAGAGCACGCCCACCAGGCCCGAACCGATCTGGGTGGCCAGCCGGATGCGCTGGGCTTCGCCGCCGGACAGCGTGCCGGAGGGCCGTTCGAGGTTCAGGTACTCCAGACCGACGTCGAGGAGGAACGTCAGGCGGGCCTGGATTTCCTTCAGGACCTGGTGCGCGATCTGCGCTTCACGGCCCGTCAGCACGAGGGTGTTCAGGAAGTGGGCGCACTCGCGCATGGGCAGGGCGGCGACCTCGGCAATGGACTTGCCGTTGATCAGGACCGAGAGCGACGCGGGATTCAACCGGGCACCGTTGCACGCCGGGCACGGGATTTGCCGCATGTATTCCTCGTAGCGGTCCCGGGCATGGTCCGAGTCCGTTTCGCCGTGCTTGCGGTGCACGTACTGGATGACGCCTTCGAAGCCGGTGCTGTACTTCCGTTCCCGGCCGAACCTGTTCCGGTACTGGACGACCACCTTGTGGTCCTTGCCGTGCAGGACCGTCTGGCGGGCATCGGCCGACAGCTTTTCCCAGGGCGCCGTCATGGAAAAGCCGAGCTCGTCGGCGAGTCCGGCAAGCAGCCGGTTCCAGTATTCCGTGGTGGCCGTTCCGAGCGACCACGGGGCGATGGCGCCTTCGGCGAGGGAGAGTTCCGGGTTCGGGATGATCAGTTCCTCATCCACCTCCAGCTTGCTGCCGATGCCGCTGCAGGCGGTGCAGGCGCCGAAGGGGTTGTTGAACGAAAAGGACCGCGGCTCGATCTCGTCGATCGCGAGGGGATGCTCGTTGGGGCACGCGAGGTGTTCGGAGAAGGCCCTGATCCGTTCGGGATCCTCGGCGTCCAGGTCGACGAATTCGGCCAGGACGCGCCCTTCGGCCAATCCCAGGGCGGTTTCCACCGAGTCGGTCAGGCGCTGGCTGATGCCGTCCTTCACGACGAGGCGGTCCACGACGACTTCGATGGTGTGTTTGAACTGCTTGCCCAGCTTGGGCGGGTCGCTGAGCTGGACGAGTTCGCCGTCCACCCGGGCCCTCGAGTAGCCCTTGGCCGTCAGTTCCTTGAAGAGGTCAACGAACTCGCCCTTGCGTCCCCGCACCACCGGGGCAAGCACCTGGAAGCGTGTGCCCTCGTGCAGTTCCAGCAACTGGTCCACGATCTGCTGCGGGGTCTGCTTCGCGACCGGTTCGGAGCAGACCGGGCAATGCGGCCGGCCCACCCGGGCCCACAGGAGGCGCATGTAGTCGTAGATTTCCGTGATGGTGCCCACGGTCGAGCGCGGGTTCTTGCTAGTGGACTTCTGGTCAATGGAGACCGCCGGCGAGAGCCCCTCGATGAAGTCGACGTCAGGCTTGTCGACCTGGCCGAGGAATTGCCGGGCATAGGCGGACAGGGACTCCACGTACCGGCGTTGGCCTTCGGCGAAAATCGTGTCGAAGGCTAGGGAGGATTTTCCGGACCCCGAGAGCCCGGTGAAGACGATCATCGCGTCACGGGGCAGGTCCAGGTCCACGTTGCGCAGGTTGTGTTCCCTCGCGCCCTGCACCACGAGGCGGGTCAGGTCCGGGCGGTGGCCGGCGGCCCGCTCCCCGTCCCGGGCAGCGGAGGTCATCGGCGCAATCTCGGACTGAACTTCAAGGGCTGGATCTTCAGCTACAGCTTTAGGCACGGAATCAATGCTAATCGAAAACTTCTTCGAATTGTGACTGTCCGGCGGACTTCATGGACCCCGCGCGGCTATTCGCTGTCGTAGGCGGCAGCGAGCAACTGCACCGCCTCGGCGAAACTCGCACCCTGCGCCTTGGCCGCCGCGGCGAACGTCGCGGCGGCCCCGGAAAGCGAGCTCCAGGCTTCGTCCCGGGCACAGACGACCGTTCCGTTCCGGCCCCTGGTCGCGACGATGCCGGCGGCCTCGAGTTCCTTGTAGGCGCGGGCGACGGTGTGCGGGGCGACCCCGAGTTCACCCGCGAGATTCCGGACCGCGGGCAGCTTGGTCCCGGGCGCGAGGCTGCCGTCGTCGGCACGTTCAATGATGTAGAGGCGCAGTTGTTCAAAGAGCGGCACGGAGCTGGACGGGCTCGGTTTCCAGCCGCCCGGGAAGGCCTTGGCATGCCCCGCCGGACTCACTGCGCCGGCTTCCCGTCACCGGGGGTCTGTTCGCGGCCGGCGAACTGCGCTTGGTGCAGGCCGGCGTAGAACCCGCCCCGTTTGATGAGTTGCCGGTGGGTCCCGTGTTCAACGATCCGTCCATGGTCCATAACGAGAATTAGATCAGCGTCCCGGACTGTGGCCAAACGGTGGGCGACGACGAAGCTGGTGCGTCCTTCGCGCAGCCGCTGCATGGCCTCCCTGATCTGCAGTTCGGTCCGGCTGTCCACCGAGCTCGTGGCCTCGTCCAGGACCAGGATGCTGCGCGCGGCCAGCTGGGCGCGGGCGATGCCGATGAGCTGCTGCTGCCCGCGGCTGAGCGAATCACCGTCGTTGCCAAGGAATGTGCCGTATCCGGCGGGCAGCGAGCGGACGAACTGGTCCACATGGCTGGGAACCGCGGCGGCGATGATCTCGGCGTCGGTGGCCCCGGGACGGCCGTATTCGATGTTTTCCCGGATCGTTCCCGTGAAGATCCAGGCGTCCTGGAGCACGGTGCCGAACATCCCGCGCAGCTCGTCCCGGGGCAGCTGCGCAATGTCCACGCCGTCGACGGTAATCCGGCCGGAGTCAATGTCATAGAACCGCATCAGCAGGTTGATGACGGTTGTCTTGCCGGCGCCCGTGGGCCCGACGACGGCCACCAGTTGTCCCGGTTCCACGACGAAGGACAAATCCTGCACCACCGGCCGGTCCGCGCCATAGCTGAACGTCACGTGCTCGAACGTCACCCGTCCCGCGGCCACCCGCGTCGGCGCCGGGCGGGCCGGCGGCATCGACGCAGGCCGGCCCCGCGGGGCCTCAGTGGCGGCAGGCACCGCCGCGGCCCGGGCCTCGGCGGTCGGCTCGGCCGGGATCTCGTCCGCGTCCAGCAGCTCGAAGACGCGTCGTGCGGACACCAGGCAGGGCTGTATCAGCGTCAGCATGCCGCCGATCTGGCCCATCGGCTGGCTGAACAACCTGCTGAACTGGATGAACGCCTGGACGCCGCCGATCGTTAGGGTTCCCGCCGTAACCTGCAGCGCTCCGACCACCGCGACGGCGATGTAGTTGAGGTTGGAGACCAGCACCATCAGCGGCTGCACGGCCCCGGACAGGAACTGGGCGCGGGCGCTGGCGCGGGTGAGTTCGTCGTTGCGGGCATGGAATTGGGCGGCTGCCTCGCCCTGACGGCCGAAGGCTTTGATGACTTCGTGGCCGGTGAAGAGATCCTCCAGCTGGGCGTGCAGCTCGCCGGTGCTGCTCCCCTGCGCCGCGAACTGGCTTTGGGACCTGCGGGCCACCAGTACGGTGATGACGGTGGAGACCGGCACGGACACAAGGACAATCAGGGCCAGGACCGGGGAGAGCCACAACATCATGGCGAAGGCCCCGGAGAGCATCAGGACCGACAGGATCAACTGGTTGAGCAGTTGGTTGAGCGATTGGGCGATGATGTCGACGTCGTTCGTGGCCCGGCTGAGCACTTCGCCGCGGCGTTGCTCCTCGAAGTGGCTGAAGGGAAGGCGGTGGAGCTTGGTCTCCACGGCGGTGCGCAGCCCGTAGCCGACGCGCTGCACGGACGTGGCCGTCAGCGTTCCCTGGAGCCAGCTGAAGAGGGAAGCACCCACATACATCCAGGTCACGGCCAGCAGCAGTGAGGCGAACCGGGCGTCGTCGAAGGTTCCCCGCAGCACACCGTTGACAATGACGTCGGTGGCGTCGCCCAGGACTTTGGGTGCCGCGACGTTCAGGGCGACGAATGCGCACGTCGCCGCGATCGAGAGGACCATCCGCCGTCTGGACGGCCGCAACAGACCCAGCAGCCTCAGCGCGGTCTGCCGGCCCGGCCGGTCGGCGGCATCGTCCGGTGCCCGGGGC
>JBFGBS010000079.1:0-7758 GCA_041567475.1 Arthrobacter sp. | reverse complement strand
GCCGTCCTGGAAGGGACGCGGGTGCTGATCTCCGACACCGCCGCCGGACTGCTGAACAAAACCTTCAGCACCGACGCCGTGAAGGCCGACATGCTCGTCGGCATCGCCAAAATCACCGTCAACACCAAATAACACCCCCGGGGAACAACCTGCCGGATGCATGGTCTGCACCGGCGGGAAGTGCCACGGTTCCCTCCGGGGCCGTGGCACTTTTCTGTTCGAGTACCGTAGGAACCCCGGGCAACGAGCCCGGAGGGAACCGTGGCTTTGAAAGGCGTTTCACGTGACCGGAGCTATGGTTGATGTCGTTTTACCGTGTCTGAACGAGCGCGCCGCTCTGCCGTGGGTACTGTCCCGGATCCCGGACGGGTATCGGGCCATCGTGGTCGACAACGGGTCAACGGACGGTTCGGCCGAACTCGCGGCAAGTCTGGGCGCACTGGTGATCCACGAGGACCGGCAGGGTTTTGGAGCAGCCGCCCATGCCGGCCTGCTCGCAGCAACGGCAAAGCTCGTCGCGTTCTGCGATTGCGACGGTTCACTCGACCCTGCGCAACTGCCAAACCTGGTCGCCCACCTCCTCAGTGACACGGCGGACCTGGTGCTGGGCAGCCGCCAACCCCAGCGTGGCTCCTGGCCTCTGCATGCCCGCATTGCCAACATCGTTCTCGCCTGGCGGCTCCGGCACCTGACCGGGGAACGGGTGACCGATCTGGGACCGATGCGGGCCGCACGACGTCTTGAATTACTTTCCCTCGGGCTCGAGGACCGGCGCAGCGGCTACCCGCTGGAGATGTTCCTGACCGCAAGCCTGCGCCAGTGGAGGATCCTAGAGGTACCTGTCCCCTACGCCCCTCGCACCGGCAAATCGAAGGTGACCGGCACGGTCCGGGGGACGGTGACAGCTATCCGGGATATGTCCGCTCAGCTCAAGGCTGCCGCAACGGCCTCGTCGTCCGGACCGGTCCGGAAAGGTTCCGGCAGGAAATGACTCGTATGGGCAACACGTCGAATCTCACCGTGGCGGTCATCGCCAAGGAATGCCTGCCGGGCCGCGTCAAGACCCGGCTGAGCCCTCCACTGAGCCCCGAAGCGGCCGCCGCGCTGGCCCAGCTGAGCCTGAGCCGTACCCTGGAAACGGTCCGGAGGCTCCCGGTGCTGGACCGGGTCCTGGTCATGGATGGCACACCGACGCCGGCAGATGCGGAAGGCTTCACCGTCGTCCCGCAAGTCATCGGGGGGCTGGATGAACGGCTCGCGGCGATCTGCGATGCCGCCGCGGGTCCGCTGCTCATCATCGGGATGGACACCCCCCAGTTTTCCACCGGACATGTCGCGCCGGTCCTTGACGACTGGTCCGGGAACGTCCCGCGTCATGACGCCTGGATCGGGCCGGCCTCGGACGGCGGTTTCTGGGCCCTCGCGCTGTACCGGCCCGACGGGGCCCTGATTCGGGGAGTGCCGATGTCAACTGACACGACCGGGGCCAGGCAGCTCGCCCGTCTGGAGGCTCATGGTCTCAGCGTCGGGGCCCTGGATGAGCTGGCGGATATGGACTACTTCCCCGACGCGGTGACCATCGCCTCGGCCATACCCGGAACCGATTTCGGGCGCGCCGTCCATGCGGCCGCCAAGAATCTACACAACCCGGCACGTCCGGCCGGGGCCCTGCGGTGACGGCGACAGGAGTGGCATCCACTACACACTTCGGCCAAGGCCACTCGGAACCCTACGCCCGAGCGCTGACAAACGGCACAGGAACGCTGACGCTTCGTCCGAATGTCAGGAACGCCGCAGATTCCGTGGAGTTCGACGTCCGCAGTTGGTGTGGGGAAGCAAGCCCGCTCGAACATTCCCTGCTGCGGAGTCTGAAGGGACCGGTCCTGGATATCGGCTGCGGACCGGGCAGGCTACTGGCTGCAGCGCAGCATCTGGGCATTCCGGCACTGGGAATCGACACCAGCCCGGAGGCCGTCCACCGGGCGCGCGCCCGCGGCGTCAGGGCACTGGAACAATCGGTGTTCGCACCGGTACCCCAGACCGGCCTGTGGCAATCCATCATTCTGCTCGACGGGAACATCGGCATCGGTGGCAGCATCACGTCCCTGCTGCTCCGCTGCGGCCAGCTGATCGCCCCGCACGGGACGCTTCTGGTGGAAGTGGAGGACGACGATAATCTGGATTCTGTCTACTCCGCTGTGTTGGAGGACGCCGACGGAAACCGGAGCGAACCGTTCCGCTGGGCGCGGACGGGAAGCCTGGGTCTGGCGTCCCGGGCGCGCGGCAGCGAATGGACCGTATCTTCCACCCAACGGCTGCAGGGCCGCGTCTTTTGCCGGCTCTCCCCTCGCACCGGCCCGGGCAGGAGCGCGGGGTGAAAGTTGCTGCTCCTACGTCGCCGTCTGCCGGGGCGCACCACTCCGGCTTCGGATGGACCACCACATTGACGGTACTATTCCTGGTCCTCGCGGGTTTGCTGTGGTGGATGGTCGTGCCTGGTAATCCTTTCGCATCTGCACCGATTGTGGGTACCTTCCTGTCCTGGGGCGCTCTCATCGGGGCCGTCACGGTCCTGCGGCGGGTCCCCCGGCACCGGCTGAATGCCGTCATTATCGCGGGCACCGTGCTGCTGGGCCTGGTTGCCGTGAGTGCCCCGCCCCGGACCAGCAACGATTCCGCCAGGTACGCCTGGGACGGGATCGTCCAACAGGCGGGGATCTCCCCCTACGCTTACGTGCCCGTCGATGAAACCCTCTCCGGCCTCCGGCCGGGGTGGCTCTTTGCCCCCGGAACATTGGGCGAGGACGGCAGGCCTCGGTGCGCTGAGGATCTGTTCGGAACGGAATCCGTCCCGGCCTTTGGCTACCCGTCGGGAGACCCCGTCTGCACCGCCATCAACAGGCCGCACGTACCCACAATCTATCCGCCCACTGCAGAGCTTTACTTCTTCGGTGTGCAGGCTGCCGCCCCCGGCTCCGGCGGCTATCTGCCTTTTCAGCTCGGTGGCCTGCTCATCAGCGTTGCCGTGACCCTAATGCTGCTCACTGCCCTGGCCCGACGGGACCTGCCCCGTCATCTTGCCGCAGTTTGGGGCTGGAGCCCGTTCGTGCAGCTCGAGGCCGTCAACAACGCGCACGTCGACCTCCTCGGCGGCGCCCTGATCCTGGCGGCAGGAATGCTGCTCACCGGAGGTAAACCGCTGCGTTCCGGGATGGCATTCGGCGCTGCCGTCGCCACGAAACTTATTCCGGCCATTGCCGCCCCTGCGTTGTTGTTCCGGCGCCCTGCCCGTTTTATTGCCGCGGCGCTGGCAACATTCGTCCTTCTCTACGTGCCCTACCTGGCCGCTGCCGGGGCCGGAGTGCTCGGGTTCCTGCCCGGCTACCTCAAGGAAGAAGGCTACAGCCAGAGCGGCGGCACCCGCTTCGGGCTTGCCCAGCTCCTCTCCTCCGGACCCTGGCCGCCGGTTATTAGCGCCGCGGCACTGGCAGCCGTTGCGGTCGGGGTGCTGCGACGAACCCGGCCCGGAACGATCTGGGAACAACAGACAGTCATGATCGGACTGACGCTGCTGATTATCAGCCCGAATTATCCCTGGTACGCCATCATGTTGCTGCCGTTCATCATCCTGAGCCGGCGCTGGGAATATGTCGCCGTCATTCTTGCCCTGGACACCATCTACATGCTTCCCACCACAGATCCCTTCACTCTTCCGCTGCATCAAACGGCCCTCTGTCTTGCCGCCGCCGCCATCGCCGCCGGCATCTGGTTGCGGCGTCGAAAAGCACTGCAGATGGCGGCCGTCGCCGGCCTCAAGTCCCCGGCGCCGCTTGACGCGACGATACCCCCATGAGCGCCCCCACCCATGCTTCCCCTCCTCGAAAGACAGGACTGCACCATGAACAGACCATTCACCGGCACGCCGGCACGCATCGGCATCATTGGCGGGTCCGGAACCTACCAAATCCCCGGAGCTGCGGTCATCGCAACCATCGACGTTGACACCCCGTACGGGCCGCCGTCCGCTCCCGTGACTCTCGCCGACGTGGCCGGACGGACGGTGGCCTTCCTCCCCCGCCACGGCGGAGGCCATTCACTGCCGCCCCAGAAGATCAACTACCGCGCAAACCTGTGGGCTCTGAAGAGCCTTGGCGTCGAGGCCGTGCTCTCCTCCTCAGCCGTGGGCGGCCTGCGGGAAAGCTTCGGCCCCGGCACCTTCGTGGTAACGGACCAGCTCATCGACCGCACGTGGGGACGCGCTGACACCTTCTTCGACGGGACGGTCGTTGACGGTGTCCCCCCTGCCGGGGTCCGGCACCTCCCGGCATCGGAGCCCTTCTGTCCCACCCTGCGTGCCCACGCACACGCCGCTCTTGCGGACCGCAACATCGCCTTCGTCCCGCGAGGAACGGTAGTGGTAATAAACGGACCCCGCTTCTCCACCAAGGCCGAGTCCGCGTGGTACGTCACCGGCGGCGCTGACATTATCAGCATGACCCAGTACCCCGAACCCCTGCTGGCCGCCGAACTCAATATGGGCTTTGTCAATCTGGCGTACATCACCGATTCGGACACCGGGCACGACGGCTCCGAACCGGTAACTGCTGACGCCGTGTTCGCTCGGCTGAAGAACGTCCAGGACACTGTTTTTGCCGTTCTCGAAGAAACCGTTGCCGCCATCGGCGATGACTACCAGGCCCGGCCGCTGATGGATCAGGAAGCGGTGCGCCGGATCATGGCGCTCCCGGCCGTCCGGGAAATCGCGGACACCGAATGAAACTCCTCGTCACCGGAGGCGCCGGGTTCATCGGTTCGCATATTGTCGAAGCCGCCGCCGCCCAGGGCTGGTCCGTGCGGGTTCTTGACTCATTGCACTCGTCCCTTCATCCCGTACGCCCGGTCTTTGACTCCCGGGTGGAACTCGTGGTTGGCGACGTCACGGACCCGGCAGCGGTCGATTCTGCACTACGGGGTGTCGATGTGGTCTGCCACCAGAGTGCGAAGGTCGGGCTGGGGGTCAGCTTCGCCGACGCACCGGACTACATCCACAACAACGACTACGCCACAGCCGTGCTGCTGACCGCCATGGAACGGCACCGCATCACGCGGCTGGTCCTGGCCTCCTCCATGGTGGTCTACGGCGAGGGCGCATACTCCGACCCCGGGACCGGTCGTCCCGTCCGTCCAGGGCCCCGCGACGAATCTGACCTGCGGGCCGGAATCTACGATCCCCGCGACCCGGAGTCCGGCACCGTCCTCATTCCCGGGATGGTCACCGAGGACGCCCCCTTGGATCCCCGGAACGTCTATGCTGCCTCAAAGTTAAGCCAGGAATATTTAACCGCGGCTTGGGCCCGCAGCACCGGCGGGTCGGCGGTCGCCCTGCGATATCACAACGTTTATGGACCCAGGATGCCCAAAAACACACCATACGCCGGCGTCGCATCCCTTTTCCGTTCTGCACTGGCCCGCGGCGAGGCGCCGCGCGTTTTTGAAGACGGCAAGCAGCGCCGCAGCTTCATCCACGTCCGGGACATCGCCGGGTCCAATATCGCCGCCGTCGAATTCCTCTCAGGCACCGGGGCATCGGGCTTCCGCGCCTACAATGTCGGTGCGGACGAAGTGCGGACGATCGGTGACGTCGCCAAGGCACTAAGCGCGTTCAGCAGCGGGCCGGTCCCCGTCGTGACCGGCGAGTACCGACTCGGCGATGTCCGCCACGTGACCGCTTCCTCGGAGTTGATCAAAGCCGAACTGGGCTGGGCCCCTGCCGTGGGGTTCGAGGAAGGAATGCGCGAATTTGCCACCGCCCCCCTGCGCGGGGAACCGGTATGACCAGGACCGGCCCTGCAGAGGATCAGGGCCGCAGTCCTGCCACGCGAACCCGGCGTTCGAGGACACCGATGACGGCCCCGGCTATCAAGACTAGGGACACCCAGAACCACAGCAGATTCCGGGCGTAATCGGCCTCAAGGACCGTCACGGACTGCGCGACGGACTGGGCCTTCATCAGGATCCCAACCACCAGGGTCATGACGGCGCCGACGAGCAGGGCACCGCGCAAAACGGCAGCGGAGGCCGGCTGAAGTCTCGCGCCGGCACGGGTCAATCCGGCGCCGGCGAGCGTTGAGAGCGGCACGATCACCCCGTCGTGAATGAGGATGGCCAAGGCCATCCAGGTGAGCAGGCCAATGAGCTGTCCGGCATCCAACTGGGTGGGCAGCCCCAGCAACCCATAGCCGAGCATGATTACTCCGGCGACACCGATCCCCACCCGCGGGGCGTTAACCGCGATGGACTTTCTCATAGGACCTCCACGCTGTGCAACCATTTGGTCTGCAGCACCCCGGGCCGGCCAGGGGCGATAATTCTCGCCGGGTAGCCGTGGTCCAGGTCCAGTACCGAGCCGTTAAGTTCAAGGGCCACGAGGGTCTTCTCATCCCGCGCGTACTCGGCCGGCATGTCCATCATCCGGTAAGCCCCTTCAGGCTCCAGGCTGGTGAAGCGCAAACCCGAGTCGACGGAGGCGTCGACCGCTGCGAGGAGGTCAACGATACGCACCCCCCGCCAGATGGCCATCTGGCTCCACCCTTCCACGCACGCAATCGGCAACTCCTCGGTGTGTTGGGGAAGTGCCCGGAGATCGTCCAGAGTAAACGAACGGCTGGACGACCCGGAGCGGACCTCCAGCGCCCAGCCCGGCGATTCCGCCAGTTCAATGACCTTGGCAGCGGCCGCTGTCCGGTTAACCGGCACGCCCTGGGGGCCGGTGCCCATTTTTCGAGGGGCAAAGAGGTTCGCCGGTGCCAGCCAGGAAAACGACTGCCCCGCCGTCGTGACGACGACAGCACCGGTCGCTGCCGCAACAGCCGCCAGCAGGGCCCGCCGGGACCAGCGGTCCGGACCTGTTGCCGCCGCGTCCGCCGGGGATCCGGCGTCGGCCGTTTCGCTGACAGCCACGGCCTGCTCTGCTGCGTTGACGCGGCGGGAAGGGTTCCGACGCCAGTGAGCCGCAATGGCAGGAAGCTTCACTGCAATGTGCAGCAGCAGCGAACCCCAAATCACCCAGGCCAGCCAATAATGGGTCTCACGGAACGGAAACGGCCACGGATACCACTTGTAGGTGTTGATCAGGCCCGTCGTCAGTTGCAGAAGCGAGGAGGCGACAAACAACGCAATCGAGGCCCGCTCAAGGCCATGCATCCAAGACTTAACCGGCGGCCAGGCAAGCAGTTCCGGGTAGACCGCCCACAACTTCGCCAGCAGCAAGGGAACCGCAGCGATTCCCGCGGTGACGTGCAGTCCCTGCGTGAACTGGTAGATCCACACCGGGCTGGTGGGAAAAATCATCCACGACGGCGGGTTCTGGAGTCCGTGGCTGAAAAGCCCGGTAAGAAAACAGATGGTAAAGGTGCTCCCGAGCCACCGGCCCAGGACAACGCTCAGTCGTGTGCTGCGTGTCGGCGAGGCGAACTTCGCCGCCAACGCCCCTGTGAGCTTTTGCCCGTCGAGTTTCTGCATGTCTGGATCACATCACCATTCCGTCGCCATCCGGGACCACTACCCTCGACCTTGAACGCCACGGACCCCCAAGGTCCGTGGCGTTCCAGGCTATCTCCGGGGGTGTTATTTGGTGTTGACGGTGATTTTGGCGATGCCGACGAGCATGTCGGCCTTCACGGCGTCGGTGCTGAAGGTTTTGTTCAGCAGTCCGGCGGCGGTGTCGGAGATCAGCACCCGCGTCCCTTCCAGGACGGC
>JBFGBS010000078.1:0-7842 GCA_041567475.1 Arthrobacter sp. | reverse complement strand
GTGACCAGGTCACGTCCGGGGCCTCCCTTCTTAGCTTCGCTGCCGGGGCGGCGTCAGCCCCGCCGCCGGGGCAGCCGTCCCGGGCGGTCTTAGGCGGACTGGCCGTTGGCTTCCTGATAGATACCGGCCATCCAGGACTCGACGTCGTCCGCTTTGCGCGGGAGGGCGGCGCTGAGGTTGACGGGGCCCGCCTCGGTCATCAGGATGTCGTCCTCGATCCGGACACCGATGCCCCGGTACTCTTCCGGTACGGCGAGGTCGTTGTCCTTGAAGTACAGGCCCGGTTCAATCGTGAAGACCATGCCCGGGGTGAGGACGCCGTCCAGGTAGAGTTCACGCTTGGCCTGGGCGCAGTCATGCACGTCGAGGCCGAGGTGGTGGCTCGTGCCGTGCGGCATCCAGCGCCGGTGCTGCTGGCCCTCGGCGCTGGTGGCTTCCTCCACGGAGACCGGCAGCAGTCCCCAGGCGTTCAGACGCTCGGCCAGCACCGTCGTTGCGGCGGTGTGGATGTCCCGGAACTTGGTGCCCGGCTGGGCCGCCGCGAAGGCGGCGTCGGCGGCGTCGAGCACGGCGTCGTAGATCTTCCGCTGGATGGCGGTGAAGGCGCCGGTGGCCGGCAGCGTCCGGGTGATGTCCGCGGTGTAGAGCGAATCCGCCTCGACGCCGGCGTCCAGGAGCAGCAGGTCCCCGGCGTTGACGGAGCCCGTGTTCCGGGTCCAGTGCAGCACGGTGGCGTTGTTGCCGGCGGCGGCGATGGTGTCGTAGCCGAGTTCGTTGCCCTCTTCGCGGGCCCGGGCGAAGAACGCCCCTTCCACAACGCGCTCCCCGCGCCGGTGGGTCAGCGCCCGGGGGAGGGCCTTGACGGCTTCGGTGAAGCCCTCCACCGTTGCGGCCACGGCCGTCCGCATCTGTTCGACTTCCCACTCGTCCTTGATCAGGCGGAGCTCGGAGAGGGCCTCGCTGAGCTTTTCGTCGAGGGCATCCAGGACGCTCAGATCCAGGTTGTCCGGGTCTTTCGCCGTGTTGTACCGGGCGGTGTCGACGAGGGCGTCGATGTTTTCATCGACCTTGCGGACCAGCCGGATGGAGGTCCCGCCGATTTCGGGGGCTCCGACGTTCTTGGTGATGCCAAGCTCAAGTCCGCCCAGGTCCGCCGTCTTCAGCCCAAGCCGGGCCTCGAATTCGGCGAGGGTGGGGCGGGCTCCGATCCAGAACTCCCCGGACCGGGAGTCGGCGTAGAACTGCTCGGTGTCCCGTCCGGCCATCGGCCGGAAGTAGAGCGTCGCCTTGTGGTTGCCGCCGTCATCGCCGGCCCCCTCCGCGACGGGCTCCAGGATCAGGACCGCATCCGGCTCGTGGTCCAGGCCGAGTCCCGTCAGGTGGGCGAAACCCGAATGCGGACGGAACCGGTAGTCGCAGTCATTGGAGCGGACCTTCAGCGGACCGGCCGGAATGACGAGGCGTTCGCCTTTGAACTGGAGGGAAATGGACCGCCGGCGGGCTGCGGCGTGTGCGGCGACGGCGTCCCGTTCCGGGGTGCCCTGCTCGGACGGCGCCCAGTGGCTGGCCATAAAGGCCTTGAAGGCCTTGGAATTGGGCCGCTGCGAGCGGTTGTTGACGCGCTCGTCGAGGGGCTGGGAAGTGGAGACCTGGGTGTTATCTGCATCGTTCACCGTCCCATAGTCTCACCAGCGGAGCGGCTGAGGCCAACGCGTCTACTAGGCTGATGAAGTGAGGATTGACCTGCATGCACACTCGAATGTTTCCGACGGAACCGAACCGCCGGCCGCGGTCATCGCGTCCGCCGCCGCCGCCGGGCTCGACGTCGTGGCGTTGACCGATCACGACTCCACCGCCGGCTGGGCGGAAGCGGCAGCGGCCGCCCTGGAGTCCGGCGTCGGGCTGGTGCCGGGCATGGAGGTTTCCTGCCGGACGGAGCAGGGCATCAGCGTGCACCTGCTCAGCTACCTGCACGACCCCTCGCATCCGGGGCTGCTGGAGGAGATCACCAAGGCCAAGGACGCCCGGCACACCCGGGCGCAGCGCATGGTCAGCCTCCTGGCCGAGGACTATCCGCTGACGTGGGACGACGTCATCCACCACGTGGCTCCCGGCGCCACCCTCGGACGGCCGCATATCGCCGACGCCCTCGTCGCTGCCGGCGTGGTGGAGGACCGGAGCGAGGCCTTCGCCGCGATCCTGACCTCGCGGTCACGGTACTTCGTGCAGCATTACGCCCCGGATCCGGCCCGGGCCGTGGAACTGGTCCGCGCGGCCGGCGGCGTCCCCGTCTTCGCCCATCCCGTGGCCTCCGCCAGGGGCCGGATCGTCGGCGAGGCGACGTATCGGGAGATGATCGACGCCGGGCTGGCCGGGCTCGAGGTGTACCACCGGGATAATCCGGCCGAAGGCCGGGCGTTTCTCCTGCGTCTGGCCGAGGAGCACGGCCTGTTCGTCACGGGGTCCTCCGACTACCATGGCACCGGAAAACCGAACCGGCT
The DNA here is from genome assembly GCA_041567475.1 of Arthrobacter sp. GTDB lineage: Bacteria > Actinomycetota > Actinomycetes > Actinomycetales > Micrococcaceae > Arthrobacter. Next base: position 5,341 of record JBFGBS010000078.1, on the reverse strand, counting down.
CGGGGAGCACCTCACCGCTCCGGAGGTGCTGGCCCGGATCGAGGAACTCGGCAGCGGCTCCGCCGTCGTCCGCCAGCGCGTGGCGTAAGACTTACCCGGCGGACGGGAACCGGGTAAACGTGGCGTGCGCCGCGAGCCGTTTGGACATGACGTCGATGGCCGGCTGGTTCTGGTCCACGCAGATGAATCTCCGGTCGAGTTTCGCGGCGACGGCGCCGAGTGTTCCGGAGCCCGCGAAGAAGTCCAGGCACCAGTCCCCGGGCCGGCTGGACGCGGCGACGACCCGGCGGATCAGACCCTCGGGTTTCTGCGTCGGATACCCGGTTTTCTCTTTCCCCGTCGGGGAAACGATGGTGTGCCACCAGACGTCGGTGGGGAGCTTGCCGAGTTCGCGTTTGGCGGCGGTGACGAGTCCCGGGGCCATGTACGGCTCGCGGTCCACCTCGGCGCTGTCGAAGTGGTAGCGTGCCGGGTTCTTGACGTAAACGAGGATGTTGTCGTGCTTGGTCGGCCAGCGGTACTTGGCGCGGGCACCGTAGTCATAGGCCCAGATGATTTCGTTCAGGAAGCACTCGCGGCCGAAAATGGCATCCAGCATGACCTTGGCGTAGTGCACTTCGCGGTAGTCCAGATGCAGGTACAGGGTGCCGTCGTCGGCGAGCAGCCGCCAGGCTTCGACGAGCCGGGGCTCCAGGAAGGACCAGTAATCGGAAAAGGCATCGTCGTAGCTGTGCAGCGCGCCCTTGATGGTGTCGTAGGAGCGTCCCTTGAAGCCGACCCGGTCGCCCTCGCCGCCGGCGTTGAGGACCATTCGGGTCTCCTGGCGGCGCTGGGCCCGCCCGGTGTTGAAGGGCGGGTCCACATAGATCAGTGTGAAGGCGCCGTCCGGCAGCGTGGGGAGATACTCCGCGTTGTCCGCGTGTACCACCAGGTTGCTGCCGTCCGGCGCCCAGACGGTGTCAGTCATGTAGGGGTTTAGGCCTCGGCGCTGCTCGGCCGTGCGGTGCCCTGCTGTGCCTCGCCGGCGACCACTTCGCCGTTCCGGCGGCGGGTGCGGGTCCGGCGGCGGGCCTGCGTGGCGCGGTCGGCCTCGGCAGGTGCCTTGGCCGGCGCCGGGGCCGTCGCGGACGGCTCGGCATTCGTTGCTGCGGCGTTCGGTGCTGCGGCGTCGCCGGCGGGACGACGGCGGCGCTCACCCGAGCGGGGGCCTGCGTCGCCGCGGCGCGAGTCACGGCCGCCGGAGCGTCCGCCGTCACGGCCGGCGCTGTCACGGGCAGCACTGTCGCGTCCACCGGTGGCGCCGGCGGAGCGCCCGCCGTCGCGGGAGCCGCCGCGCGCGCCGGCCTGGCCGCCGCTGCGGGCGGGCTTCTTGCCGGTTTCGCCCAGATCCTCCAGGACCTCGGCGTCAACACCGGCAAGGACGCGCTTGTCGCGCGGCAGCCGGCCCTTGGTGCCTGCGGGGATATCGAGTTCCTCGAACAGGTGCGGCGAGGAGGAGTAGGTTTCCACGGGCTCCGGGTAGCTCAGTCCCAGGGCCTTGTTGATCAGGCCCCAGCGCGGCATGTCGTCCCAGTCAACGAAGGTGACGGCGGTGCCCTTGTTCCCGGCGCGGCCGGTGCGGCCGACGCGGTGCAGGTAGATCTTCTCGTCCTCGACGCACTGGTAGTTGATCACGTGCGTGACGTCGTCGACGTCGATGCCGCGGGCGGCGACGTCGGTAGCGACCAGGACGTCCACCTTGTTGTTGCGGAAGGCGCGGAGGGCCTGCTCGCGGGCGCCCTGGCCCAGGTCGCCGTGGATGGCAGCGGCGGCGAAGCCGCGGTCGACGAGTTCCTCGGCGACCTTGGCGGCGGTGCGCTTGGTCTTGGTGAAGATGATGGTGCGGCCGCGGCCGCGGGCCTGCAGGATGCGGGCGACGACCTCGACCTTGTCCATGCTGTGGGCACGGTAGATCAGCTGGCGGATGTCGCGCTTGGTCAGGCCTTCGTCGTCCGGGTCCGCTGCACGGATGTGGGTCGGCTGGCTCATGTACCGGCGGGCCATGGCAATGACCGGGCCCGGCATGGTGGCCGAGAACAGCAGGGTCTGGCGGACGGCCGGGGTGCCGGCAATCAGGGTCTCGACGTCCGGAAGGAAGCCCAGGTCGAGCATCTCGTCGGCCTCGTCGAGGATGACCATCTTGACGTTGGCGAGGCTGAGGTGCTTCTGCTTGTACAGGTCAATCAGGCGGCCGGGGGTGCCGACGACGACTTCGACGCCTTTCTGCAGGGCATCCACCTGGGGCTCGTAGGCGCGTCCGCCGTAGATCGTGGCGATCCGGGCGTTGCGTTTGCGTGACGCGGTTTCCAGGTCACTCGCGACCTGCACGGCAAGCTCACGGGTCGGCACGATCACGAGGGCCTGCGGGGCGCCCGGCACGGCGAGCTTGTCGAACCCGGCGTCGTCACGGCCGATGACGCGCTGCAGCGCGGGGATGCCGAAGCCGAGGGTCTTGCCGGTGCCGGTCTTGGCCTGGCCGATGATGTCGTGGCCGGACAGGGCGACCGGCAGCGTCATCGCCTGGATCGGGAAGGGGTGCGTGATGCCGGCGTCGGCGAGCGACTCCACGATGTCCGCGCGGACCTTGAAGTCCGCGAAGGTCTTTTCGGCAATCTCGTGCGGTTTCTCGTCCGAGATGATGGTTTCTTCCGGCTCGATCGATTCCGTTCCGGTTTCGTCGGTCAGAAGCTGGTGCGTATGCAATTCACTCACAGGGAGTTTCCTTATTCCTTTTGGGCTGCGCGGCTTGCTCGACGGGGCCGGCTGGTGGGCCGTTCCGGAGCACGCTCAGGCGCGCAGGCAATTCCAGTGGAAGCCGATCGCGGGCTATCTAAATGCTGGCACTGGGGACCAGCGGGTGTATCTCAAGATCGCGTAGGGGCGGGCTTGTTGAATTCGAAAATCATGGAAATCAACGACCGGGCATCCATATCTACCTCTCCAGTCTAGCCGTACGCGGCGGGGAACCTCGACTGGACGTGAATTGGACGTGGTCGGCGCCGGGGCGCGTCAGTCGACGAGCTCCAGCCGGACCTCCCGGGCCGAGATGTCGGCGGACAGAATCCTGACCCGCACTTCGGCGCCTGCTTCCAGCTCGCCGGGGCACCGGACGGTCACTGCAGGCTCTGCGATCTGGACGATTCCGGACGGGCCGTTGCCGTTCTGCTTGCCGTTGCCGTTCCCGTTTTTGTTTCCTTCCCGGGGAGGCTTGGAACCGGAGAGCACCACGGCGTCGAACTCCTGGCCGATGTGGTTGACCAGCAGGGCAGCCTCAACGGTGTCCAAGGCCAGCCGTTCCATCCGGCCCGCGAGCTGGTCCGAGGCTGCCATGATGGCCGGCAGCGACGGGAGCGCCTCGCGCGCCCAGTCCGGGACCTCCGTGCCGCTGCACAGCGCTTCGCAGATCACCAGGACAAACCGGTCCACGAGCCGCCGCAGCGGAGCCGTCGCGTGCGCGTACGCGGCGCCGATGGCGGCCTGCAGCTCGGCCTCCGGCTCGGCTCCGTCAAAGTGCGTGTAGCCGGCGCCGCGGAACAACATGCCGGCCGAATGGACGATCGCCAGCTGCTGCGGGTCCGTGGGATCAAGGGTCCGCAGGTATTCGCCGTAGCTCATTTCGCCGTCCCACGGCTTGCCGAGGGCCCGCGTCTGGCGGTGGAAATGCTGCAGCGATCCCTCGTCCGGGGCCGGCATGGTGCGCAGGATCCCGACCTTGCCGTCGAGCATCAGCCGGGCCGCGGCCATTCCCGTCATGAGTGAAATCTGGGCGTTCCAGTCCTCCACCGGCAGCGCCGGCCCCGCAACGATGCGGTACCCGCCGTCGGGCAACTGCTGGATTTCCTGGTCCGGCATGTTCAGGCTGGCGCCGCCGCGGCGGCGTTCCTGTTCGGCCCGTTTGATGCCGACTTCCTTGAGTAACTGGAGTGCGGGCGCAGCGGTGCCGGCGTCCAGGTCTGCCTGGACGCCCTTGTAGTTGAGCTTGGCCCGGCTGCGGACCTGCGCCCGGCGCACCTGCGCGGAGCTCACTTCCGCCGCGGCGTCGAGTTCGAACTCCCAGACGAATGCTGAGCAGAGCTGGTCAGGGAGCAGGCTGCCGGCCGCTTCGCTGATCATCTCCGGGTGCAAGGGAATCCGCCCGTCGGGGGTGTAGAACGTCTGGCCGCGGCGCCGGGTTTCGGCATCCAGCGCGCTGCCGGGGGCCACGAAGGAGGGAACGTCGGCGATCGCGTAGAACACCGTGTACCCGGAACCCGATCGCTCGATGAACACGGCCTGGTCCAGATCGGTGGAGGACTCCGGATCGATGGTCACGAACTCGATCTGGGTGAGATCCAGCTCCGGCATCTTGTGCTCGGCCACTGCGGCCTCCGCGTCCCGGAGTACGTCGTCGGGGAAGGGGCCCGGGAGTTCCAGCTCGGTGCGCAGCTCGGCGAGCGCTGCCGCCAGTTGGTTCTTCTGCTGGTGGATGCTGGGGGCTAGGCGATGATGGGACACGAAAATCAGCGTAACTCGAATTCCGGGATTAGTCTCGGATCGGGGTCCGCTGCCCGGCCCCGGGACCCTCGCCCGCTATCCGGCCGTGTCCAGGGCCTCAAGCAGTGTCTTGGCCGCATGGGCGGGATCCTCGGCCTCGGTAATGGCCCGCACCACCACGATCCGGCGGGCGCCGGCCGCGACCACCTCATCGACGTTGCCCAGGTCGATCCCGCCGATCGCAAACCACGGCAGGGGCCCGCCGTCCGGGCCGCCGGCAGCGTGGGCTCGCTCCGCCTCCGCGGCGTAGCGCACCAGATCGAGTCCGACGGCGGCCCGCCCCGGTTTCGTCGGCGTGGCCCACACCGGGCCGACACAGAAATAGTCCAGCGCCCCCGGCCCCTGCGCGGCTGCGATGGCGGCATCGACCTGGCGCGGGCTGTGGGTGGACAGGCCGATCGCGGCATCCGGGGCCAGGAAGGGCCGGGCCGCAGCGGCCGGCAGGTCCTTCTGCCCGATGTGGAACACCGGGGCGCCCGAGAGTGCGGCGATGTCGGCCCGGTCATTCACCGCCCAGAGCCGGCCGTGGCGTTGCGCCACCGCACCCAGGACGGCGAGGAGCTCCAGCTCCTCGGCGGCCTCCAGCGACTTGTCCCGGAGCTGTATGATGTCCACGCCGCCGGCGAACGCGGCGTCGACGAAATCCTCGAAGTCGCCGCGGTCCCGGCGGGCGTAGGTGCACAGGTACAGGCGTGCGGTCTGGTGGGGTGCAGAGTCATAAGAAGCATCTGGGCGCATGGCACCAGAGTAGTTCCTCTACACTGGGCGC
>JBFGBS010000077.1:0-7852 GCA_041567475.1 Arthrobacter sp. | reverse complement strand
GCGTAGAGGCCATAGAAGAAGATCTGCGGGAGGCACCAGAACGCAAAGGACACCGCGAGGGATTTCTGCTGCGGCGAGTAGCCCTGGGTGGTGAGTTCGATGATCCAGGGCGCCAGCAGGGTCACCAGGAGAGTCAGGGTCAGCAGGACCAGGACGGCCAGCGTGAGGAGCCTGCTGATGTAGTCCGCTCCACGGTCCGGGCCCTTGCTGGCCTTGATGATCTGCGGGACCAGGACGGCGTTAAAAACACCGCCGGCCACGAGCAGGAAGATCAGGTTCGGCAGGTTGTTCGCGTTGATGAAGGTGTCGGTGACCGTTGATCCCAGGCCGAGCGCCGCACCGAGCATCCACGTCTTGCCGAAGCCAAGAAAACGCGAGATCAGTGTTCCCGCAGCCATGATGGCGCTGGACCGGGCCTCACTTGAGTGGACGGCTTTGGTGTCGGACGGGCCGGGGCCGGGGCTGGAACCGGGGCTGGCGGGAGTGGGATCGGCGGAAGACATCGTCTTCATAATCTCACCCGGGCGCGGGTTCGTGCTTCACCCCCGGCGCGAAACCCCTGTGCGAACTCGTCGCCAGGCGGCTTCGAGGTCGCCAGCGGCGGCTCAGGCGGGACTGTCAGCGGTCTTCGGGAAGGACTTCCCTGGCGAGGTCCGCAATGCGCCGCTCGTTGGGGAAGGACAGCTTGCGGGCCAGTTCGCGGATCGGCACCCAGGCGACGTCCACGGCTTCCTGATCCGGGTCATTTTCGATGGTGAGTTCGCCGCCGGTGGCCTGCAGCAAAAAGTGGTGGACTGTTTTGTGGACGCGGTGCCCGCTGACAGTGAACCAGTAGTCGATGCTTCCCAGCGGCGCCAGGATCTTGCCGTCAATGCCGGTCTCTTCGGCGATTTCACGGACGGCCGCTTCCTCGTTGCTTTCCTGGCCTTCCGGATGGCCTTTCGGCAGGCACCATTCCAGGCGGCCGCCGCGGTTGATGCGGGCGATAATCGCCACCCGGAGCTCGGCGTCGGACGTGTCGACCACCACGCCACCGGCGGAAATCTCTTCCACGGTCGGCAGGGAGGCTTGTCCCGTGTGCTGGGCGGGCGCGACGTGGGCACCGATTGCCGAGGGCAACGGTGCGTTCGTCCTCCTGCCGGGAGCGCTCGGTACGGGATGGGCCATGAAGTCCACTCTAACGACTCTTGCCGGGAGTTGATGACCTGAACATGGCCGGAAAGTGGACTGTCGGAAAAGTGGAATACCGGTACACCCGTCCGCGGTCCGCGTTCCGCTGTGGCCGATCCCGCGATTCACAAGGCAAACGGTGTGTGGTGCTGGCCGGGTTTTCTGACAAGCTTAAGGAACTATGGCGCACGCACATCACAAGATTGACTCCCACACCGTTGATTTCCAGGTGGACCCCGTGGTTCTGGAACTTGGGCGGCGGTTCGTCGACGCGGGCCACGAGTTGTCCCTGGTCGGCGGGCCGGTGCGCGATCTCTTCCTCGGCCGGGCCTCCCCCGATCTGGACTTCACCACGGACGCCACGCCGGATCAGACGGTGTCGCTGATCAAGGGGTGGGCTGACAACTACTGGGAGATCGGGCGCGCCTTCGGCACCATCGGAATGCGCAAGGCAGGCTTCCAGATCGAGATCACCACGTACCGGGCCGATGCCTACGACCCTGAATCGCGCAAACCGGTCGTGGCTTTCGGGAGTTCCCTGACGGATGACCTGCTCCGGCGGGACTTCACCATCAACGCCATGGCCCTGCGCCTGCCGACGCTGGAACTAGTGGACCCCTTCGGCGGCGTCCGCGACCTTCATGCCTCGGTCCTTGCGACGCCGGGGCCGCCCGAAACGTCCTTCTCCGACGACCCGCTGCGCATGATGCGCGCCGCACGTTTTGCGGCCCAGCTAGGGGTCAACCTGCGCGAGGACGTCCGCGAGGCGATGACCCGGATGGCGGAGCGGATCACGATTATCTCGGCTGAACGCGTGCGGGACGAACTGATCAAGCTCATCTGCGCCGCCCACCCCCGGGTTGGCGTGGATCTGCTGGTGGACACCGGGCTGGCCGAGTTTGTCCTGCCCGAGGTTTCCGCCCTCCGGCTGGAATCGGATGAGCATCACCGGCACAAGGATGTCTACCAGCATTCCCTCCAGGTGCTGGAGCAGGCTGCGGCCCTGGAGACCGGTGCCGACGGGTCCGTCCCGGGGCCGGACTTCGTACTCCGGTTCGCTGCCCTGATGCACGACGTCGGCAAACCGGCCACCCGCCGGTTCGAACCGGGGGGAGCTGTGAGTTTCCGGCACCACGACATGGTCGGTGCCAAGCTCACCTCGAAGCGGATGAAGACCCTGCGCTTCGACAACGACACGACCAAAGCGGTCGCCCGCCTCGTAGAACTGCACATGAGGTTCTACGGCTACGGCGAAGCCGGCTGGAGCGACTCCGCCGTCCGCCGCTACGTCACGGATGCCGGCCCTTTGCTGGAACGCCTGCACCGGCTCACCCGGTCCGACGTGACCACAAGGAACCAGCGCAAGGCCGACCGGTTGTCCTTCGCCTACGATGACCTCGAGGCCAGGATCGCCACCCTCCGCGAGCAGGAATCGCTTGAGGCGGTGCGCCCGGATCTGGATGGCGGACAGATCATGGCGCTGCTCGGGCTCACACCGGGTCCGGTGGTCGGCCGTGCCTACAAGTTCCTGCTGGAGGAGCGGATGGAGCATGGACCACTCGACCCGGCGGACGCCGAGTCCAGGTTGCGCGAATGGTGGACGGCGCAGCCCGAGGCGGCCGCCCCCGCCGGCAGCCCGGCACCGACCGCAGCCATTACCCCGGCCGGGACCTCCGGCGTCGGCCCTTCCATCACCGAGGAGTCCTAAGTGATCACCCCCTTCAACGGTTCCCGTCCACAACTGTGGATCCTCCGGCATGGCGAAACTGAATGGTCCAAGAGCGGGCAGTACACCGGGCTCACGGACATGCCGCTTACCGTCGAGGGCGAGCAGCAGGCCGTCGAGGCCCGGAAGGCGCTCGAAGCCGTCGACTTCGACCTCGTCCTGACCTCTCCCCTGCGGCGCGCGCGCCGCACCGCCGAACTTGCCGGCTATCCCGACGCCGTCCAGGAGCCGCTGGCGGTCGAATGGGACTACGGCGACTACGAAGGAATCAGCTCCGACCTGATCCGGAAGGACGATCCCGAATACCTGATCTGGACCCACGGTGTACCGAACGGGGAAGCCCTCGACGACGTCGCCGCCCGCGCGGACAAGATTGTGGCCCGCGTGCTGGAGTCCGGGCTGGACAATGTCCTGATTGTCGCCCACGGGCACTTCTCCCGGATCCTGACGGCGCGCTGGCTCGGACTGGACCCGCGTGAGGGCCGGCATTTTGTGCTGGGGACGGCGAAAGTCTGCACCTTGGGGTGGGACAAGAAGACGCCGGCAATCGTCCGCTGGGGCCTCTAGGGCGTCGCAGGCGTCTTCAGGCACCAGCCGCCGGGGGGATTCACTCCTGGGCGTCGAGTTCGGCCCGGACCAGGCTCAGCCGGACCGTCTGGCCTTCCACCGCGGAGATGATGTCCCCGGCGGCGTAGTAGTCCTCGGACCAAAGCCCTTTCGCGTCGATCTTGATGTAGCCCTCCCGGAACAGCCGCAAGGCCATTTCGGGGGGAACCCGCGGTTCGGGTCCGACTATCGAACTGACCCCGAGATTGATCAGGCTACGGGGCGCCGCAGCAATCCTCTCCTCAAACGCGGCCGCTTTGGGATCTGGCGCCCGGATGAAATCCACGGTGCCGATCTCCGATCCCGCAGCATCCACCACCTTCATGCCGACTCCGACTTCATGGAATGCGTTCATCGACTTTCCTTCCTGGGCCGGCGCGGTGTCCGATGCCCGGCTCGGCCGGGCTGCGGGTACGGGGGACGACGGCGCCGCCATCTTCTTTTACTGAACCCGAAAACGGGCACCCGGAACAGGGAACTAAGCCCCCTTCTTCGGAAGTTTGCCGGGCGGACCGGGGGTGTCCGCCCGGTATGCTCAGGAACATGCAGGAGACAACGCCGGCGGAGCGCCGGGAACGGGCTCGACTTGTCATTCCGAGCCGCAGCGACCTGCTGCTGCGTAACTTCACGGAACTGATCGGCGGTCCGATGGGCCAGCGTTCGGCCCCGGGAGTCATCGCGCCTGGATTCTTCACCGTGGACCGGGTGCTGGTGTTGCTGACGGTTCTCGCGGCGCTGGCGGGGATCTTGGTCAAGAACCACTGCCGCGTCAACGGGTGGGACACGCCGGTCCAGTTTTACGCCACGTGCTATTCGGACTTCCCGGAGCTGTTTCGCAACCGTGGACTGGGCGATGGCGCCTTCCCGTTCGTCACGACGGGCGCGCTTTTCGAATACCCGGTGCTCATGGGCTTCATCGCCGGGGCGACAGCCCTGCTGGTGCCCGGATCCGGAGTGGACGACTCGCGGATACTGGCCTACTTCGACATCAACGCCACCCTGATCGCGGCGGTGTGGATTCTCACGGTCCTGATCACGGCCCGGATGACCCCCCGGCGGCCCTGGGATGCGGCCATGGTGGCCCTCGCCCCGGGAATCGTCCTGGCCGGCGTTATCAATTGGGACATGTGGGCCGTGGGTTTGCTGGCCGCCGGCATGTACTTCTTCTCCCGCAATAGGCTCATCCTCGCCGGCATCTTCATCGGTCTCGGCACGGCCACAAAGCTCTACCCGCTGCTGATCCTCGGCGCCATTGTGCTGCTGGCCCTGCGGACCGGACGCATCCGGGCGTTCCTGGTCACAGCCGGCGCCGCAGTCGCCGCCTGGCTGGCCGTCAACGTTCCGGTTGCCGTGTCCAACCCGGCAGGCTGGACCTACTTCTACCAGTTCACCGAGGACCGGCCCGCCGGGTACAGCTCACCATGGTTTGCCTACAACCTCGTGGCCGGGCGGGTCGGCTGGCAGCCGCTGCAGCCCGAGGCCATCAACGCCCTGGCACTGGACCTGTTTGTGCTCGCCTGCGTCCTGATTGCGGTGCTGGCACTCACGGCGTCCCGGCGTCCCCGGCTGGCGCAGCTGGTTTTCCTGATCGTGGCGGCCTTTATCCTCACCAACAAGGTGTATTCGCCGCAGTTCGTCCTGTGGCTGATTCCGCTCGTCGCACTCGCCCGGCCACGCTGGCGGGACTTCCTGATCTGGCAGGCCATCGAAGGGCTGCACTGGGCCGCCATCTGGCTCTACCTGGGGCAGGCCACGAGCGGCGGGGTGGCCCAGCACAACATCGACATGCCCTACTACGTCCTCGCCGTGGCCGGCCACATGATCGCCACGGCGTACCTGATGGCCCGGGTGGTCTGGGACATCGTGGATCCCGCATATGACCCCATCCGCCGCCACGGCATGGACGATCCCCACGGCGGCCCCTTCGACGGCGCCCCCGACCGGCTGCGCCTGAATCTCCGGCAACCGGCAGCCTCGGTCCTGCCCTGGCGGAAGGAACGGGCCAATGCCTGACGTCGCCGTCGTCGGCTCCGGACCCAACGGCCTCGCCGCCGCGGTCACGATGGCCCGGGCAGGACTCGAGGTCCACGTCTACGAAGCGGGACCGACGCCGGGCGGCGGACTGCGGACGCTGGAACTGATCGAGCCCGGCCACGTCTACGATGTCTGCTCCGCGGTCCACCCCATGGTGCTGGCCTCGCCGTTCTTCCGGCAGTTCGAACTGGCCCGGCGAATCCGGCTCGAGGTTCCTGAGATTTCTTATGGCTCTCCGCTCGACGGCGGGCGGGCCGCGCTGGCCTATCGCTCCCTCGACCGGACCGCCGAGGGGCTGGGCCGCGACGGGGCCGCGTACCGGCGGCTGATGGCCCCGCTCGTGCGCCGGGTGGAAGGCATCACGGCGCTGACGCTCAACCAGTTGCTGCGGATCCCGGACGATCCCCTGGCCGCGGCCGTGTTCGGCCTCAGGACGCTGGAACAGGGCTCACCGCTGTGGGGGCTGCGGTTCCGCGAAGAGCTCGCCCCGGCCCTACTCACGGGCGCTGCCGCGCATGCGGTTTCGCCCCTCCCCGCGCTGGCGGCGGCCGGTGCCGGCTTGATGCTGGGCACGCTCGGGCATGTCGGCGGCTGGCCGATTCCCGTCGGCGGGTCCGCCGCGATCGCAGCGGCAATGGTTGCCGATATCCGGGCCCACGGCGGCGTGGTGGAAACCGGCACGCACATCGGTTCGCTGGCGGAACTTCCGCCCGTCCGGGCCACCCTGCTCGACGTGGCCCCGCCCGGTCTGCTGCGGCTGGCGGAGGGGCGGCTGCCACCGCGCTACCGGCGCGCCTTGGAGTCTTACCGCTTTGGGAACGCCGCCAGCAAAGTGGATTTCATTCTGTCCGGACCCGTGCCGTGGTCCGCCCCGGAACTGGCCGACGCCGGCACCGTCCATGTGGGTGGAACGCGGGCCGAGACGGCAGAATCCGAACACCTCGTGGCCACCGGCCGCCACCCCGAACGGCCCTACGTCCTCGTCTCGCAACCGTCACGCTTCGATGCCGGCCGCGCCCCGGCAGGACGCCACGTCCTCTGGACCTACTGCCACGTGCCGGCCGGATCGACCGTGGACATGGGCGAGGCGGTGATCGCGCAGCTGGAACGGTTCGCCCCCGGCTTCCGGGACCTGGTGGTGGGTTTCAAGGTGACGACGGCGGCCGGGCTGGCGGCATACAACGAGAACTACGTAGGCGGAGACTTCAGCGCCGGGCTGATGGATCTCCGCGGCCTCGTGCAGCGGCCGGTACTCAGTCCCGTCCCCTGGCGGACCCCGTTGCCCGGGCTGTATCTGTGCTCCTCGTCCACCCCGCCCGGGCCCGGGGTGACCGGTATGCCGGGACTGCACGCGGCAAAATATGCCTTGAAGGACATATTTGGGTTGCCGTTGCCCGGGCTGGGTTGGCGGTCCTAGAGCTGGGCTTAGTGCCGGAGGCGGGCGGCAGCCGGGGCGGGAAAGGTGCTGACACGGGCGCCGTCGGGGGTGCGGTGCATAATGGCGCCATGGGGAAAACACGAAAACCTGCGCTGGCTCTTGTTTGTCTCCTGCTCGGCGTCTCCCTCGTGGGCTGCGACGACGGGCGCGCCGGAGCCGAGGACGCGGCGAGTAACCTGGCCTCGGCCATCGCGGCGCTGGACGTCGGATCCGTCGCCTTCGAGGGCAAGGACTCCGGTGCCGCCAACGAACGGCTCAACGCGGTCTTCGCGGGCCTGGAACCCGTCAAGCCGTCGGTCGACGCCGGGGAAGTGACGCTGGAGTCCGGTGTTGCCACGGTCCCGCTCGACTACGGCTGGAAAATCGGCGCCGCGGAGTGGAAGTACACAACCAGCGCCCAGTTGAAGAAGGACGGGGACAAGTGGCTGACGGTGTGGAACCCCGCCAGCCTGGCGCCGGGGCTGACCGAGGACGAGGTCATTGCAACCGCCACCCAGTCGCCGGCCCGGGCGGATATCCTCGGCGCGGGCGATGCTCCGCTGGTCACCTCACGGCTCGTCGTGAACGTCGGAATCGACAAGACCCTGCTGGGACCGGAAAACCTGGGCTCATCGGCCACAGCGCTGGCCCTGCTCGTCGGCGCCGACCCCGCGGCGTACGCCCAGCAGGTACAGGCCGCGGGGGCGGAAGCCTTCGTCACCGCCATCGTCCTGCGCCAGGACGGCCGCACCGTCACAGATGAGCAGATCACGGCGATTCCCGGCGCGCGCGCCATCCCGGATTCCTTGGCCCTCGCACCGACCAGGACCTTTGCCCGTGCCCTGCTAGGTTCCGTCAGCGAAGCCAGCGCCGAACAGATCGAGGCATCCGACGGCGCG